>NZ_RZQE01000005.1:0-54552 GCF_004022955.1 Mesorhizobium sp. M7A.F.Ca.US.002.01.1.1
GCGGCGGCCTTGACCGCATCCTGCACCTTCTCGAAGGCGCGCACCTCGATCTGGCGCACGCGCTCGCGGCTGATGTCGAATTCGGACGAAAGCTCTTCCAGCGTCAGCGGCTCCTCGGCGAGGCGACGGGCCTCGAAGATGCGCCGCTCGCGCTCGTTGAGCACGGCAAGAGCGCCCGACAGCATGCCGCGCCGGTTTTCCAGCTCGTCCTGCTCGATCAGCATCTCTTCCTGGCTTTCGTGGTCGTCGACCAGCCAGTCCTGCCACTCGCCGGACTCACCTTCGCTCGCCCGGATCGGGGCATTGAGCGAGGCATCGCCCGACAGGCGGCGGTTCATCGACACCACTTCGGCTTCGGAAACGTTCAGCCTGGTGGCGATCTCGGCGATCTGATCGGGCTTCAAGTCGCCGTCGTCGAGCGCCTGGATCTTGCCCTTCACCTTGCGCAGGTTGAAGAACAGGCGCTTCTGGTTGGCGGTCGTGCCCATCTTGACCAGGCTCCACGAGCGCAGGATGTACTCCTGGATCGAGGCCTTGATCCACCACATGGCATAGGTCGCGAGGCGGAAGCCGCGCTCGGGTTCGAATTTCTTGACGGCCTGCATCAGGCCGACATTGCCTTCCGAGATCACTTCGCCGATCGGCAGGCCATAGCCGCGATAGCCCATGGCGATCTTGGCGACGAGCCTGAGGTGGCTGGTGACGAGCTTGTGCGCAGCGGAGGTGTCTTCATGCTCGGCATAACGCTTGGCGAGCATGTACTCTTCCTGCGGCTGCAGCATGGGAAAGCGGCGGATTTCTTCCAGGTAGCGGCTGAGGCCGCCTTCGCCGGAAACGATACTGGGTAATGACTGGGCCATGATAGCGCCCCCTCTCTATTGGAGTGATGCCCCCGAAACGCGGCGGGCATGTGACGCGAGCACCAAAAGGCTCGCCCGCGACATCGGATCTTATACAGGAACAAAACCAGAAAAGACAGGCATTTGTTCAACACGAAACAGTGTGTCACGGTGAAGTGAACAATGCCAGTCAGGTTTTTTGATGGCTTGTCGGTGACGGGTTCAGAGTTTGCGGAAGCCGCCGACGAGTTCCTCCATGTCCCTCGGTAACGGCGCCTCGAACCTCATCGTTAAATGGGTAGTGGGGTGGCGAAATGCAAGGAGCCAGGCATGCAAAGCTTGCCGGGGAAATACCTTGACCTGGCTTTTCAGCGGTTCCGGCAGCCGGTTGGCCTTGGTGCGGAAGGCCTGGCCATAATCGGGGTCGCCGATCACCGGATGACCGATATGCGCCATGTGGACACGGATCTGGTGGGTGCGGCCGGTCTCAAGCCGACATTCGACCATGCTGGCGGTGGCGAACTCCTGTTGGCTCTCGCCGAAGCGCTCCTGCACGGCAAAGTGGGTGACCGCATGGCGGGCGTCGTCGCGTCCTTCCGGCACCACGGCACGGCGCACGCGGTCGGCGGCGCGGCCGAGAGGCGCGTCGACCCTTCCGGTCGGCCTCTGCGGTATGCCCCAGACCAGCGCCAGATAGGCACGTTCGAGATCGCCGGTGAGGCCGTGATCGGCGAAAGCCTCGGAGAGTGACTTGTGGGCGCGGTCAGTCTTGGCGACCACCATGACGCCGCTGGTCTCCTTGTCGAGGCGGTGAACGATGCCTGGCCGCCGCACGCCGCCAATGCCGGAAAGGCTGTCGCCGCAATGATGGATCAGCGCGTTGACCAGCGTACCGGTCCAGTTGCCCGCTCCGGGATGCACGACAAGCCCGGCCGGCTTGTTGATGACAATCAGCTCGTCGTCCTCATAAAGCACATCGAGTGCGATGTTCTCGCCCTGCGGCTCCGCCGGCTCCGGCTCCGGCATGGTAACCGACACGCTTTCGCCCGGCGCCATCTTGCGCTTGGTCTCATCGATCAGCTTGCCGTCGACCCAGACCGCGCCCTGCCTGATCAGCATCTGCACGCGGCTGCGTGACATGTCCGGACCAAGCCTTGCCGCCAGCCACTGGTCGAGGCGCTGACCGGCCGCGTCCGCATCCGCCACCAGCACGGTCGGTACCGCCTCTATCAATTCAGGGGCCTCTTCGTTATGAGCGCTCATTGAAAAACCGTTCCGGAACTGTTTGCCATGGCCAGCCCGATCGCCGAAGAAGACCAGGATAAGCCGCTCGACCCCGAGGTCGAAAAGGTGCGCAGGAAACTCGTCCGCTTCGTCGGGATCAATCTCGGCCTGCTGTTCCTCGCCCTTATGGTGGTGATCGGCGCCCTTGTCTACAAAGCGCGCAATGCACCGCCGGCGAACCCGCCGCTGGCCGGGGATATCCAGACACCCGCCGGCGAACCGGTCAGCGGCGACATCGTGCTGCCGGTCGGGGCCAAGGTGGTCAGCCAGTCGCTGTCCGGCAACCGTGTCTCGATCGACGCCGAGCTTGCCGACGGCAGCCGGACGATCTTCGTCTACGACATCACCGAGCGACGCCTGATCGGCCGCTTTGCGATCCGCAACAAGTGACCGAGCCGCAACGATGAACGGCAGCAGGCCCATGAGCAAGCCTCGGGGATGAGCGGGTTCGCCGAACATCGTCGCGTCGCCACGGTCGCCCTGGTCGTCGCCAATTATGACGAGGCGATTGCCTGGTATGTCGAGAGGCTGGGTTTCCTGCTCGTCGAAAATGTCGATCTCGGCGGCGGCAAGCGCTGGGTCACAGTGGCGCCGGCCAACGGGCAGGGCGCCAGGCTGCTGCTGGCCGAGGCTTCCGACGAGGCGCAAAGCAAAAGTATCGGCGATCAGACCGGCGGGCGTGTCTTCCTGTTCCTGGAAACCGACGACTTTGCCCGCGACCACGCGGCGATGCTGGAGAAAGGCGTCGAATTCCGCGAAGCACCGCGCTTCGAGCCCTACGGCACGGTGGCGGTTTTCGCCGATCTGCATGGCAATCTCTGGGATCTGATCGAACCGAAACGATAGGCTGACGGCCGGCTTTTCCTCGACCGGGGAAAGCGGCCTAACCCCAGTTGCTTTTTCCCAGCGCTCAGCCTATATCGCCGGTTCTTGAACGCGCCCATCGTCTAGCGGTCAGGACACCGCCCTCTCACGGCGGGAACAGGGGTTCGATTCCCCTTGGGCGTACCAACGAAATCAAGCACTTAGAAGAAGCCCCGCGGTTTCGTTGCTGAAATCGTTGATCTTCGGCCGCCTGTGCGGCCGTTCACGTTTCCGTGATCGAGAGCGATTCAGGAAATCCAGCCACCCCGCTTGCAGCGCAATCCGTAGCCTTATGCATTCTCCAGCCGCGCACGCGCGTGGATGCGAGTATTATCAAACCCTTGTGCCAAAATGTATGTCAAATTTAGACGACATACATATTTGGCAGATTGGACAATATATCCATTGAATGGACAGAATGTCTTGTAAAGCGCCATAAGTAACTCAGAATGCTTTGTATTGCATCGATTTATTCTTGTGTGTATGTTTAATGAATGCCAATTGCACAGGAGGCAATCTTGCCGAACGGAAGAAATTCAAAGACAGGCCTCGGCGTCACGTCCGCGGCTCTGACGATCGATGAGACCGCCGACTATCTGCGCATCTGCCGATCGACGGTTTACAAGCTTTTCCGCGAGGGCCAGTTGAAGCCTGCCAAAGTCGGCGGGCGAACGCTCGTGCGCAGGGTCGACGCCGATGCCTTCCTCGAACGCTGCGTGGCTTAGTTGGCAGCCGCGCCAGTATCCCGAGCGGAACGCCGCCGCGCCGTGAAGGCTGCGTTCCGCATGAGCGCGCCTGTGATCGCGCAGCTCAGGCCAATGACCATCGATGAGATGGTGCCCGGCGAAGTGTACGACCCCGGCTATTCAATTTTCGTGATCGAGACGCTGCCCGTGTTCGGGGCGAGCGGCCGAGAAAAGTTCGGGTTCCAGTGCCAGGTTTGGCTTCCACCAGAGCACCGAGAGCCGACCGTTGCCAACACGAAGATTGCGATGGGCGTGCTGCGCAACATCGATCCGAACGCGCGGAAAATGATCGACAAGATTGCCGCTCTGTCGCGCGACCCGCGCTCGCGCCGAGAAGCTGTGCGTATCGGGATGAGGGAGGAATATATCCCGCCCGATCGTGCCGCTCCGTTCTTAAGCCGTTCTCAACTCCGCGCCTCGCCGGCAGGCTGACGCTACCAAGACGACCAAGCGACAAAGGATATGAAATGGAAAGGCCGGCCGCGTCTGTCAACGCGCACCGGCCAGAAAGAAGTCGCGCTGTGTCTATACAAGAAAAGCCCCCGGCTGTCCAATCATCTGGCATCGCGGAAGCGATCTTGAAGATCCGTCCTGCCAAGGTTGTTGAGCTATTTCCCGAAGCTGCGGCGCCGCGCCTGCAGCGCGAACTGGCCTTCTCCGTGATGGAAAGCGCCGGAGCCCTCACGAAGTCATTCAGCATCGACGCCGCTGGAAAGCCGATCAGTTCCCGTAGCCCTGGGATGGCAACCGGCATGGTCCGGCGCGTTTCTCTGGCCGGCACTGCGCCGCAGATCGTTGCGGCCTTTTCGACGGTCCTGGCCTCTCTGAAGTCGACCGAAGCCCTGGTCTTGGTCCCGCCGCCTGATGGCAAGGAATCAGCGACCGTCGTCACGGAAGCAATGCTCCCCGAAGTTCCTGATGCGATTAGTCGCGGCAAGGCCTTCTTTGCGCACCAGGCAACCACGTCGGTGCTCGGGCTCGACTTCGATGTGAAGGACTGGCCGGAGGACATCATACAGCGCGTGCGCGATACGCCAGGTGAAATCACCGGCGCGCTTGCCAGCGTGTTTGCCGCTTTCGCCGACGTCTGCACGGTGATGCGGCCATCATCCTCCACCGGTGTTCGCAACAAGGCTGGCGGCCAGTCGACCGGCGCCAATTCGGGGCAGCACCGCTATGTGTTCGTTTTGGACGGTTCCGATATTGCAGCATTTGCCGATCGCTTGTTCGACCGGCTGATTTTGGCAGGGTACGGCTTCCCGTTCATCACCAAGAGCGGCGCAGTGTCCGTGCGAACGCTCATCGACAAGATCGCAACCAAAGGCCCAGAACGGCTGTGGTACGAAGCCGACGCCATTCTCGATGACAGCCGGCTGGCCTACTCGCCGGGCGCGCGGGATCCGCGGATCATCAATCCCGACGGCGGTTTCTGCGATACCCGCCATCTCCCGCCTCTGTCGGATCTCGAGCAGTCGCAACTGGCGGGCCGCATCGAAGCTATCAAGCTTTCATGCGCCGACCGGGCAGCCGCGATCTCGGCCGCATATCGGCAGACCGAGGTCGCGAAGCATACCGCGAAAGGGCGGAGCCATGCCGACGCCGAAGACATCGTCGCGGCGGCCGTTGAACGGTCAGAACTGAAAGGCGGATTTGAAATCCGGCTCGATGATGGCCGCTGGGTGACGGTCGACGAGATCCTGGCCGACAAGGCGGCGTTTCACCGCAAGACATGCGCGGACCCGATCGAGCCGGAGTACGGCGGCGGCCGAAACAAGGCGATCATCTACACCGACGGCTCATACCCGCACATCGCCAGCCAGGCGCACGGCGGCGCCGATTACAAGTTGGTCGAAGACTTCGCCACCAAGTATCACGAGAAGATCGTTTCAACGGGCCTGCATGTCGTCACGGGCCTCATCAATCCGAAGTCGCTTCCTGTCCGGGAAATGCTGATCGAGCCACGGCTGCCGATCGGTGACGTCACGCAATGCGTCGGTGAACCTGGCATCAGCAAGTCGACGTTCGCGATCCGCGACGCACTGATCATCGCCACCGGCCGGCGCGAGTTGCTGCGCGGTGCCAACGGGCACGGTTTTGAAGAGCTTCACCGCACCGGGTCGGTCATCATCTACAATGCCGAGGACAAGCTCGACGAAATGCAGCGGCGGCTTTCCGCCTACCAGCAATATCTTCGGCTCGAGCCCGCGGACATGAAGCACGCAATCATCCTGTGGTCTGGCGTCGATGACGAAACGCTGACGATTATGCACCGGCCGGACACGCGGAAGCCGCTGGTGCGCGCCGACGGCGCCAAGCTGTTGGAAAGCCGGATCAGGGAATATCAGCCGGTGCTGGTCATCCTGGATCCGCAAATCAGCCTGATGGCTGGCGGCGTCGAGAACAGCAACGACGATATGAACGCCCTCCTGCAGGAGATCGCGAACATCGCCGCCCGCAACCGGGTAGCGATCGAGATCATCCATCACACATCGAAGGGCAGCCGAGACCAGCGCGGCGACATGGGCGCCGGCCGCGGCGCGTTCGCGACCGTGGGCAAGGTTCGCAGCGCGTTCACGCTCTGCAACGTCACCGGGACCGACGACGAGAAGGATTGGGGTGTCTCTGCGGCCGACCATATGCTGCGGCTCGACTATGCCAAGGTTAGCCACAGCAAGAAGCCGACAACCCCGATCGTCATGCAGCGCATCGCCGTGCCGGTGAACAACGGCAGCGGGCTCCCGCGTGGCGTAGCCAGCGCTCTTTTCGATGAGGATCCGGCAGAACGTCTGAAAGCTGAAGGGGACTTTGCGCCTGTGCTCGAGCTGGTCGACATTAAAAGCCGGATGAAGGTTACGTCGGCGCGCGAGGTTGACGAAGAGAAGGCCCGCGACATCGCCCGCATTGTCGATGCGATCATGGGCGAATTCGACGAATGCGAACTTCCGGGGATCATCGAGACCGTTGCGGAAAAGTTGCGCCAAGACGGTCTTACGACCGCGAAACATCGCCCCGCGATCACCGGGCTCGTCTCAACATCCCTGCACGGTGACGGCAAGTCAATCGAGCGCGGCGGACAAACTGTCCGTATACGGGCGTTCAAAAAAGCCGGGCACTCGACCGCGCCTTGGTTCTTAAGCCGGGAAATCAGCTTGCCGGTGGTGGAGAGCGAAAATGCTTGACGGGCTTGTCGGTCAGCTTGTCGGCGACAAGCAAAAAACAACGCAGAATCATGGGCTTGCCGTGTATGTCGGTCGAGCTTGTCGGCTTGTCGGTCGAAAACAAGCGACAAGCTCGAAAAAAACTCAATGTTTTCAGTGCTTGTCGGCTTGTCGGTCTTGTCGCTACTACGTAGGGGCTGTCGGACCGACAAGCCCGACCCCCAACGTAGACGGCCGGGTTAGCTGGATACCTCACGAACGCCTATTCAGGAAACGGCCGTGAGAGGCGCCGGCAGCAACAAGCGGCCCGGTGGGTGGCGCGGCAGCGCAGCGCAGATAGCCGTCGGCCGCGCCGCTATCATCAAATGGAACCGCACCCGTCATCTGCAGCCGAAATGTGGTGCCGCCAGGAAGCGAGACGGCGAGCCTTGCCAAAACCTCGGGATGGCCAACGGACGCTGCCACAAACACGGCGGCAAGACGCCAAAGGGAGACAACTGGCATCGGCCACTCTGGCCGCATCGGGATGCACCCGGCGCCAACACGAAGCTGAACCGTAAACTCAACGATCTCCAGCGGACAGCGGTAAAGCGCGAGAAGCGGGTGGCCCGAATGTCTCCGGAAGAGCGTGCCGCGCATGAGCAGTGGCAGCGAACCCACAAGCCTGGCAGCGCGGCCGCGCGCGAACGTCAACGGGAATATCGTCGGCAGGCCAAAGAGACACGCTTGCTGCTGTCGACCGAACCGTCACCACTTTCGCCAGAAGCCCAGGCCCTTCAGGCCGAGATCGACGAATTGAAAGCCGAACTGCTCGAATTGGAGTACAAGAAAGGGGTTTTCGCATGAGCAAGAAAGACGAGGAACGCGAAGCCTTCGCGCGTGTGAGCCACAAGCTGAAGACGATCGGCATCGAAGTCGCGGTCGATTCCTTGATCGCGGTAGCTGGCGACCCGAAGGCCCCGGCTCCGGCTCGCTCGACCGCCGGGACGTCGTTGCTGCGCGCCGCCGGCATGATCTCGACGGGCAGCAAGGACGCCACTCGGTCCGACAAGTCCCCGGCCGAGATGTCCCCGGAAGAACTGGACGAAGCCCTTACGGCGCTGCGCCAGGATCTCGCAGGTCGGCGATCTGGAGAGGATGCCGACGGCGTCTTCAATTGACCCGCTAGATGTGCAAATCGCTATCGTCGCCGGTCGGTCGCCACTCAGTCGAAATCTTCTCGACCGCGTCGAGTAGATCAGCGGCCGTATGGTGCCCGTAAACCCGTTCAATCATCTGGACCGAATTCCCAAGGATCTTCGCGACCTTCCAAAGGCTCACGCCGTTTCGCACCATGTTTGTTGCGCATGTGTGGCGGAAGGTGTGCGGCCCAATCCCGGTGGCTGGCGGCTTGGTGCCAGCAGGCACCGCAACCGGGTTTCCTATGAAAAGCCCTGCTTTCATTGCGATGTGCTGGATTGGCGCCCAAACGCCACCTCCGTTGTCGAGAACCAGGTTGCTAATCCGCTCCCGAAAGGCCCTCAGCAGCACACGCCGTAGAAGCGACGATATAGGGACCGCCGCGCGCCGCTTCTTTGTCCTGCGGCGTCCAGGCACGTCGAAATAGATGACCCCGATTTTGAAATCGACGCGGTCCCAACTCAAATCCAGAATCGCTTGCTTTCTCGCGCCGGTTTCCAGCGCGATATAGGCGAACCGTTCGACGCGGCTTAGGCGGGGCGTATCGCCGAATTGGCTGGACCGGGTCCGGTTCCTGGCCGCAGTGGCGAAGAACGCTTTCAGTTCGTAGTCTCTCAACCATCGTTCGCGCGGCATGCTCGCCGGTGGCAGATCGAAGGCCGGCACATCTTCGGGCGGGATCAGCCTTCGTTTCCGGTTTGCGCAAAATCGAATGGCGGCAAGCAAAAGCGCAAGTTCGCGGCGCATAGTTGCGGTGGCCGACGGCTTGCCGATCGCGCCACTGGTACGCGCCGCCACATATTCGTCGACCAGATTTTGGTCGACCTTGCCCACCGGGACTTTGCCGAATTTCTGGCCGAGATTTTTCCAGTTGTAATCCTGGGTTTCAGGGTGCGCGGCATAAACGGCGGTATGCCGTGCGGTGTAGATCGCCCATGCGTCTGCACAGGTGAATCTCTTCAAAGGGGCGTTCATGTGGGGGCTCCGTTTCACAACGGGCCGAGTGCCACAATAAGACGAGTCTCTGCAATAGGCGTTGAGCGATATAGTCAAAGTACAAAATGACGTTTGACTTTCTTTACCAAAATAATAACAGCGCCACTGTTGACATGTGTCGTTGAAGTGCTATGTATGGTGACGGTTTGAAACACCGTTTTACAGCTATCTCCAAAGATAGTCATAGTCCGGGGGTCACGCGCGCATGTCCAAGGCGCGAGCCCAAAGGTGCGTGAAGGCCGAGCTGTCGGTCGTTTCACCCCCGGACGCAGACGCCAGTTGAAACCTGGCAGAAGGACAGCACATGACAAACGAATTTAGGTCGCTCGAGGTAACGGCATTCTGGATCGCCAGTTCAGCACTCCGCAAGGCGATTAGGTGCGGGGAAGCGGGCGTCGAAGCGCTCGAGCAGGTGGTCGAAAACCACGCCAGGTATGGCGTGCAGCCGGCGATCAAGGCTCGCGCGAAAGAGCTTCTCGGTGAAAGAAGACGCTCGAGCAAGGCCGGATGACCATCAAAGCCGTAGAAGACGAAGGGGCGCCAGGGCGCCCCTTTTTCGTGTCTGGAAGTCTGTTTTCGGGCGATTTTGGCCACTTGCTTGCAAGACGCTACCAAGCGCCATGGCTAAGCGCCTGAAAACGTTCGCCTGCTAACTGTGTAAGTAACACTGTGGCCGCACTTCCGCCTGCCTCAAAGCACAATCAAAAAAACGCCAAGTGGGGTGCGCAAGGTCGTCGCGGGCGCGCCGTTCAGGCATGGGCGGTGTCCGTTCGTGCCGCGCTGGCGACCGCCAGCAACGACCGACCGCCACCCCGGCAGCACCATGGCCGGGGCCGGGGCCACCCCCCGGTATAGTCCGGTGCGCGCGGCGGAAACCTCGGCGGACATCGCTAGGAATTTGCGCCGCCGTGGAACTTTTGGACGTTCGACCAACCACATAGTCGCTGGCGTTTCAATCGGAGTTTTGATAGGTTAGCTAGGCCGGAAAAACTGCGGAACTCGGGCTGCCGCTCCATCGCCGACTGAACAGTCGGTCCCTCTCAACGAACCTCTTTCGCGCCTGAACGGCGCTGTGGTTCTTGAAGTCTGGAGCGCCCCATGCCAGCCGACGCGAAACAAGATCGCCTGCCCGCTGCCGGCCCCTGGACGAAGTATCAGTCGCGCGATATTCCGCCGGGTTTTCGTATCGTGCAGCAGCCCCCCGCCAACGTTTTCGATCAGTTCGACCCTCCCGCGGCTAACGTCTTCGACCAGTCTGATACTCCAGCAGGGAAACAGGGCCCGTGGACCAGATACGAATCAAGCGAAATCCCGTCCGGCTTTCGGGTCGTGCAGCAGCCACCGCCGGCCTCTGATCCTTGGTCAGCGTTTCCTGACGCGCCACCCGTGAAAAGGCCGCCGGCCAGTCCCGTCGGGCCGTTTCCCGGCATGCTGCAGCCGGGCAACATCGATCTGGAGCACCGACCGATCGCCAAGAACGCCGACGGCTCGTACAGCACGGTTCGATCGATGTCGTTTGGCGACGACAGCGGGAAAGAAATTCTCGTCCCGACCGTCTCGCCGGACGGCAAGATACTGCCCGACCAAGCCGCGATCGACGCCCACGGCAAGACTGGTCAGACGCTCGGCGTGTTCGACACTCCCGCGCATGCCGACATGTACGCGGGCGCGCTCCACAAGAGCCAGGAACAGTTCTACGGCGCGCAGCCGAAGAAGCCGCGGTTTGCGGGCGTGCCGGCGGACGCCGCGCCGGGCGCCGGTGGCCCGTGGGCTGCGTTTCCAGACACGAGCCCAGCGGCGCCGATCTCAACCGGGCTGGACGTCGCCGAATCCGCAGCGTCAGGCGTTCCGCGCGGCATGGCCGAGACTGCCATGGCGCCGATTACTCTCAATCGCTTGGGCGAAGATGTCGGCGGCTGGCTGTTTGACAAGGCCGAAGGGCCGGTTCGTTCCATGCTCGGCATGGACCCGGCAACGCCCGGTCCCGAGCGCGACCGCTTCAAGGACATGCTCATCAACCCGCTCACCGGCGCCGTGAACTTCGCCATTCAAAAGGCCACGGGCGATAACGACGCCGATATCAGGAGCGGCGTCTATGGCGCCCAGGATAAGACTCGCGAGATTATGGACGCCGTGCTGCATAAGCCGCAGACGACGCCTGGCAAATTCGTAGGCACGATCGCTGAATTCGCGGCTCCTGGTGGCATTCCTAGCCGAGCCGTTCGCGCTGCGCCCGGTGCTGCCAGCAAAGCCGGTCGCTACCTCGAGGAAGCGCTTGGTAACGTCGTCGCGCCGGCGCTCGCGTCGGAAGCGTCGGGCCAGGCGACTGAAGGCACACAATATGAAGGACTGTCGCGTTTTCTCGGCGCACTGTTCGGCAACGCGGGGGCCGCAGCCAGTCGCGCCCACAACGCGCCGGAAGCAGTTATCCGCCGGGCCACGGAAGGCACTACTGAGGCTGAGTGGCAAGCCGCTCGGCAACTCCAAGACAACAGCCTCGGTATCGATTTATCGAGCCCGGAGTCTTTGGCCCAGGCGCGCGGCGGTGCCAGCAAGTTGCGCGATATTCTGCGTGTCGTCGAAGGGTCCACGACCGGCGGAAATATCACGGCGCCTTTCTTTGCGGCTCGCCCTGCCCAGGTCGACAGCGCCGTCGGCGGCGTGCTGGACCTGATCGCACCGCAGCATCCCCAGCCGTCTATTCTTGGGCCGCGTGCTGCGGAGGCTGCTGGCGCAGTGGTCGATCAGACCCGACAAGGTATCAACGCGCAGACGCGGCCGCTCTACCAGGCCGCAGAACAGCAGCTTATCCCCCACTCCGATTTCGCACCGATCGAAGCTGACCCGCGATTCGCCGCGGCGCTCGAGCGGCTGCGCGGGAATGCCGAGTTGGCGCCCGATTACGCGGGCATGCCGGACAATTCGATTGCTGTTGTCGACGCGGTGACCAAAGACATGGCTGCCCGCGGTGAAGCGCTGTCGAATTCGGCCAACCCGCTTTACGGTCCGGAACTCGCCGGTCGCCAGCGTACCGGTGCCGCCGATGCGCGCAACGTAGCCACACAGCGGTCGCCCGAGTACGCCCAAGCGCTCGCCGAGCAGGAACGGCTGCGACGCACTGATTTGAACCCGCTTGTACAAGGCCCGGTCGGACGTCTGGCTGCGGCCAAGGACACGGTCACCGCCGGCAATGCCCTTCTGCCGCAGAACCCGCTCTCAGGCTCGGCACCGGAAGCCGCGGACGCCGTCCAGCGCCTTGTGCGGCAAGATCCCGAAACGACGACCGCTCTCGTTCGCCAGAACCTGGCGGACCGGTATTCAACCGCGCAGACCGAGACACAGGGTGGTAGTCGGGAATCGGCCGGTGCGAAGTTCCATCGCAGTGTGGCCGGCAACGACCAACGCCAGGCGGTGCTCGACGCGGTGCTGCGCAATCTGCCCGGCGGGCAAGCTGGCGCCGCCATGCCTGAATTGCTCGACGTGCTGCAGGCGACGATGCGGCGCGATGCGCCCGGCAGCAGCACAGCCGCCAATCAGTTGATACACGGTGATTTAGGCGCGAGGTCGCCCATCGGTACGGTCATCGACCTCACCAAGTCGCTCGGCGCCAGCTTCCTGACGCAAGCCGGCGATGCGGCGAAGCGGGCGCAATTGCGAGGCAACCTGGCGCATTTGGGCGATATCCTGACAGGGCCGGAGGCGGTCCAGCGCACGCGCGCAGCTCGCGATCGGCGGCCGACGGTCAGCTATCCCGAAGCGGGGCTGCGCACGCTCTTCGAAAGCGGGCAGACGCTTCAGGATCCGCGAGGCGCGCGCTGATGTTGCGCCTTCCGTTGCTCAATACGCTTCAGACGTCGGCGGCTTCGCGCATCTTCCCTCGCGTCCCCGAACATCGAAAACACGACGTTCGCTAGGCCGACGCAAATCAGGATGCCAACAATAGCCAGAATGATTTCCAACTTCTTCTCCTGAAAGACTGCATAGCATGGCACTGCATCAATAAGCTACGGTCCCTGAAAGTGAGCATCGTTTCCAGCCTTCGACGCGTACGGATCGCCCCCTGTGAGTGCGTCAGGAACAGCGCCGCGGCGGGCTCTGCCCACAAGAAACTCAGTCGATAACGCCTTAGGACATCATCACTCTGGCCTGGCTGTGCAACGAAGACTTGTCCAATCGCCAAATAGACCAAGGTACCGTCCTGGCAAAATCCGAAGTCGGCAGTGCGATCGGTCGGCGATCGCCGACTCTTTCGCAGAGATGGCGCCGCCTGAATCAAGCCCAAGTTCAAAAAGTGGGGGCGTCTGGATCATTATCGTTGCCCTTATGGAATCCACCAAGTAGTTGTTGCGTAGTGGAGGCTGAATACATCATGCAAATAGAATCACTGGCCGGATCACGGCTCGCTACGTGATCGTGCTTCGTCGACGAAAGCTATCATTGGACCGCGGCTTCCTGCCGGGCCGGTTATTATCCGTGCTCGAAGCGTCTTCGCTGGTCTATGCGGTGGGCAAATTGGCTCAAATTGGATCCGATCCTTTGGCCGAGCTTCGAGGAGACAGCTCGTCTTGGGGGTTGAGACATCCGTGAACCGCCTGATCAACGTGACCATCCGTGTTGAACGAAAGCCTTAAGCCGGTGCCGGAAGCCAGATGCGGCCTTCCAGGCAGCTCTGATGTCAGGATAAAGTTTAGAAGGGGTCTAACTATCCCTAGGCCAATTACGCTGCGAGGAATGGCCCTAGCGCACGATGGCATAATGGGTGCTGTCGCGATGCTACTAGCATTTGTGTTGCGACTGGATTTTGATGGCTTCCTGCTGAATTGGCCGGTATTGCTTGGAGCAGCTACCCTCTTCGGAGTCATGGTCAGTACGGCGGGGTTCTTGCTGGGACTAAACCGTGGAATATGGCGCTATGCGTCGCTTCCTGACTTGGTAGCGATCGCTGGCGCCACTAGCGTGGCCATCGCGCTCTTTATTGTCGCTGAGTTCCTTCTGATTCGGCTGAATGCGATCCCACGCTCTTCTGTTGTCATAGCCTGGGCGTTCACCGTCGTGCTGTTGGCCGGACCTCGCGCTGCGTATCGAGTTTACCGCAATCACCATGACAGCAAACGAAGAAGAAAGGCCGAACCTGCCGGGGGAAGAAACGTGCTCTTGATCGGAGCTACCGACAATGCGGAAGCTTTCCTGAGGGCTATAAAGGAAAGGGATCGTACCTCATTTGAGGTGCTGGCAATCATTGACGAGAGAGGACGAAGAACAGGCCGATCTATCCGCGGAGTTCCAGTTATGGGGCCTTTGGAACGGCTACCCCAGATTCTCTCCCGGTTTGAGGCTCGGGGGCGCCGCCCAGAGGCGATAATCCTCACGCGATCACGTGATGATTATGAACGTCATGCCAGCATTGAAGCGCTGGTCGAAATTGCCGCAACTCAGAAGCTAGAAATCCTTCGGCTGCCAAATCTGCTCGATATGCAAAGCATCGATGCGGAGATCGAACTGCGGCCTATCAAGCTGGAGGACCTCCTGCAACGAGCCCCCGTCCGACTGGACGTGCCCAAGATCCAGTCGATGATTCAGGGTAAGACCATCATGATTACAGGGGCCGGTGGCTCCATTGGATCTGAGTTGGCACGACAGATTGCTGACCTGATGCCCGGAAGCCTAATTCTTCTCGATGCCAGCGAATTCGCGCTCTACACAATCAAGTCCGAGCTGTCTCAGAGATGGCAAAATATCGATATCCAAGCCGCTCTTTGCAACGTGCGGGAAAAAGAGGCAGTGCGCACGATCGTTGAACGCTTCAAACCTGATGTGCTGTTCCATGCTGCGGCACTGAAGCATGTGCCGATGGTTGAGGCTCAGCCGCTCGAAGGCATTTTCACCAATGCAATCGGAACACGAAATGTCGCCGATGCGGCGCTCAGTGCAAATGTATCCAGGATGATCATGGTGTCGACCGACAAGGCGGTAAATCCCGCCAATGTTATGGGGGCAACCAAGCGAATGGCGGAGATGTATTGTCAGGCGTTGGACCTCGCCCCGGAGGTCATCGGCACGCGATTCATCACAGTTCGGTTTGGGAACGTCTTGGGCTCAGCTGGCTCTGTGGTCCCTCTTTTCGAACAGCAGATCAAGGCTGGTGGTCCTGTGACCGTTACTCATGCCGACATGGAACGTTTCTTCATGACGATTCCCGAGGCCTGTCTGCTCGTACTGCAGGCGGCGGCATACACACCCGCGCCACATCACGAGCGAGGCCGGATTTTCGTGCTCGATATGGGTCCTCCTGTGAAAATCGTAGACTTGGCGCGAAATCTGATCCGTCTCTCGGGGCGCCGTCCGGACGAGGATATCCAGATCACCTACACGGGGCTTCGGCCCGGTGAAAAACTCTTTGAGGAACTATTTGACAGCAACGAGACATTGAGTGAGACCGGCGCTCAAGGCATTTTGGCCGCATCGTCGCGGTCGATCGAACGTGAAGTGATCGTGCGCATTTTTGATGAAATGCAGTGCGTAGTCGGCGCCCGAGATCTGCAAGGCGCCTTGAAGCTTCTCAAGTCGACTGTTCCGGAGTTCACTCCCGATTGTGAAGATCACCTCCTGATGAGCACAAAGCGCTCGGCAATGTCATGAACCTTGCGTCCGCGGCTTGGTCCGGCGCCGCCTCACCGGTCCTAAACCAGAACCTGCGAGTGCTGGTGGTGAGTCAGCATTTTTGGCCAGAGACCTTCAGAATAAACGAGGTAGTCGAGTCGCTCCGCTCGTGTGGTTGCGACGTTGAGGTTTTGGCTGGTCAGCCCAACTATCCGCATGGCCAAATATTTGAAGGATACCGAGCTCTTGGCGCCGGCACGCAAATTCACCCCTCCGGGTACTTGATACACCGGGTGCCGGTAGCGACGCGAGGCAGAGGCGGGGGGTTACGCCGAGTGTTGAATTACCTCTCATTCGTCGCGTCTGGGAGTATCATTGGTCCATATCTAACGCGATCCAAGCGATACGACATTGTGTTCGTATACGCGAACTCCCCAATCCTGCAAGGCTTGGTAGGGGCCGCTTTCAGGCAGTTTAAAGGTGCCGCACATGTGATTTGGGTGCAGGACCTGTGGCCCGACAATCTGGAAGAAACCGGGTTTGTTCGCAGTCGGCAGGTGCTTGCTGCTGTCGAGACAGTCACTCGCTTCATCTACCAACGTTCGGACCTTATTCTGGCCCAGTCACGCGGTTTCATCGCAAAGATCCGCAACGTCGCAGGCGATGCCGTACCAATTGCGTATCACCCCAATCCAGGCGACCTTGATCTGACAGAGCACATAAGCGCCACAGTTTCGCCCTTGGATCTTTCGCGCGGGTTCAACGTCGTATTCGCGGGCAATCTGGGGTCAGCTCAGGCGCTGGAAACGATACTAGATGCGGCAACAAGCATCAAAGATCCCGAAGTCAAGATCGTGCTTGTCGGGAGTGGGAGCCGCTCGGAGTGGCTCCGAGCCGAAATCGAGCGACTTGCTCTCACAAACGTCATGCTGGTGGGTCGTTTTTCGCCAGAGAAGATGCCGGGGATCTTTTCACAGGCCTCTGCCCTGCTTGTTACACTTAACAGAGCCAAGGGTTTAGCTTTGACCGTGCCGAGCAAAATTCCGACATATTTGGCGGCAGGACGTCCTATCCTGGCGTGCCTTGATGGCGAGGCGGCCGATATAATACGGGATGCCAAAGCTGGCCTAACTGTGCCTGCCGAAGACAGCATCGCCCTCGCCCAAGCAATCATGCAATTGAAGGGTCTTCCAGCTGAAGCCAGGGAGGCGATGGGTACGGCAGGACGCGCGTTTTTTAATCAGCATTTTGCACCTGGGCCTCTCGCGCTCGAGCTAGTCGAACATTTTCGGCGGGCTTTAAGGGAGCGACGAGCATCACGGAGATAGCGAGAGATACGATGGCTCAATCGACGCACCCCAGAATCCTTGTCCTCGGTGCCTCGGGCATGCTGGGCAATGCAGTTTTCAGATTCTTTGCGAACAGCGAAGGCTACGTAGTTTTTGGCTCCACCCGTTCAAATAATCTGCATCCTGTTTTTCCAGAAAGCCGGGCGACGCTGATCGACACCGGTGACGTCGAGAATTTTGATGGACTAAGCAAGATTTTCGCGGTGGCAAACCCGGATGTGGTCATAAATTGCATTGGGCTTGTCAAGCAGATGTCATCTGTGAATGACCCTCTCGCCGCAATTCCAATTAATGCAGTTTTGCCGCATCGGCTGGCACGCCTCTGCGCAGTCGCGAGGGCTCGTCTCGTTCATATCAGTACCGATTGTGTCTTTGACGGTGCGGCCGGCAACTACAGCGAAAGTGCCCGGCCCAATGCTGATGATTTATACGGGCGGAGCAAGCTGCTGGGCGAAGTGGTTTGTGAGAACGCGATAACCCTTCGGACTTCGATAATCGGCCGGGAGTTGAACACTTCACACGGCTTGGTCGACTGGTTTTTGAGCCAACAAGCTGACGTTAAAGGATTCACCCGAGCCATATTTTCCGGACTGCCTACCGTGGAACTCGCCAGGATCATTCGCGATTTCGTCCTGCCAAATATCAAACTCACCGGCATGTACCATGTGTCGTCAGATCCAATCAGCAAATATGATCTCCTCAGAATCATAGCCGAAATCTACGGCAAAAAGACCCAAATCGTCCCGGACGACCAGTTGGTGATTGACCGGTCATTAAATTCATCTCGTTTCCAGAACGCTACCGGCTACCGCCCTCCCGACTGGCCCGTTCTAATCCGATCCATGTATGACTTTGGCTAAAACATCCTCGAGCGAGACGTTAATGTTTTCCAACAAGACCCTTTTGATTACTGGGGGCACCGGCTCTTTTGGCAACGCTGTGCTGGCTCGATTCCTCAAAACGGACTTCGCAGAAATCCGTATCTTTAGCCGGGACGAAAAAAAGCAGGAGGATATGCGCCTGTCGTTGCCGGACGATCGCTTAAAATTTTATATTGGTGATGTCCGCGATTATCACGCTGTCGACGATGCAGTTCGCGGAGCCGACTACATCTTCCACGCTGCGGCGCTCAAGCAAGTGCCGTCTTGCGAATTTTACCCAATGGAGGCGATCAAAACGAATGTTCTCGGCGCTGAAAACGTGCTTCGCGCCGCGATCAGCCATCGCGTGCAGCGTTGCGTGGTGCTTAGCACTGACAAGGCGGTATATCCTGTGAACGCAATGGGTATGTCAAAGGCGATGATGGAAAAAGTCATGATTGCGAAATCGCGGGTCAGCGATTCTGTTCGCACCGTCGTCTGCGCCACCCGTTACGGCAACGTTATGGCGTCCCGCGGCTCAGTGATTCCCCTCTTCCTTGACCAGCTGCTACGCGGAAAGCCCCTGACATTAACCGATCCCAACATGACGCGCTTCTTGATGTCGCTCGATGAATCAGTCGACCTAGTGCTCTATGCATTCGAGCACGCACGGTCGGGCGATATATTTGTCCAGAAGGCACCCGCTTCTACCGTGGGGGTTCTGGCTGAGGCAATGCAGGTACTCTTCGAACGGGCCAATCCGGTGAAAATCATTGGGACTCGTCACGGTGAGAAGCTTTTCGAAACTCTAGTGTCGCGCGAGGAAATGGTGCGCGCGGAGGATCTAGGCAACTATTACCGGGTTCCAGCCGATTCTCGGGATCTGAACTACGATAAATATTTCGTTGAAGGCGAGCGAAGGGTTTCAGAGCTGGAGGATTACACGTCTCACAATACCGTTCGCCTCGGGATCGATCAGGTCAAGGAATTGCTATCGCAGTTGGACATCGTGAAAGAGGCCCTCCGTGCTTAAGGTCATGACCATTGTTGGGACGCGGCCAGAGATTATTCGGCTGTCCAGGGTCATTGAAAAGTTCGATGCCAATTTCGATCACGTGCTCGTTCATACTGGCCAGAACTATGATTATGAGCTGAATGAGGTTTTCTTTTCGCAGTTGGGCATTCGGCCGCCCGACGTCTTCCTCCAAGCGGCAGGAGATTCTGCCGCGGAGACAATCGGGAAAATTATCATCGCGGCTGATCAAGCGCTGGAGACGCATCGCCCCGACGCATTGCTGATATTGGGTGACACGAATAGCTGTTTGGCGGCGATTGCCGCCAAACGGCGGAAGGTGCCCATATTCCACATGGAGGCCGGAAATCGTTGCTTCGATTTCCGTGTTCCAGAGGAGATTAACCGCCGAATTGTGGATCATACCGCGGATGTCAATCTGACCTATAGCCAGATTGCTCGTGACTACCTACTGCGAGAGGGACTCCCGCCCGACCAGGTGATTGTTACCGGAAGTCCGATGCGCGAGGTGCTTGAGCATTACCGAAGTGCAATCGAAACCTCGGCGGTAGTTGCCAATCTTGGTTTGACGGCGGAAAGATTCTTCGTAGTCAGTGCTCATCGCGAGGAGAACGTGGATTCGCCCGAGCGGCTAAGGAAGCTGCTTGACGTCCTCAATGGGGTTGCCGAACGATATCAGGAGCCGGTCGTCGTTTCGACCCATCCTCGCACGAGAAAAAGATTGGACGCGCTTCGCGCTAGATGCCATGAAAATGTCAGGTTTGAAAAACCGTTTGGGTTCTTCGACTATATCAGGCTCCAGTGTTCGGCTCGAGCCGTGCTTTCGGATAGCGGCACGATAACTGAGGAAAGCGCGATCCTGAATTTTCCCGCCCTTAATCTCCGCGAGGTACATGAGCGCCCGGAAGGCTTCGAAGAGACCTCAGTGATGATGGTTGGCTTGGACATTGAGCGCGTTTTTGACGGGCTTAAGGTCTTGGAGCGTCAGTCACGGGGCGAGATGCGGAGCTTGCGATTGCCGAGCGACTATAGCAGCGTCAATGTGTCCGAAAAAGTGCTGCGGATCGTCCTAAGCTACACTGATTTTATAAACAGGCGAGTTTGGCGAAAAAGCGAGGGTAAGAACCTTCCCGCCTAGCGCATATGCAGCCCTTGCCAGCGGATATAGGACAGGCGGCGCGTTTTTACGTCAACTCGACCGCGGGTCAAGTAGCCCTCATCCGCACGGTCAGCCGATTCGACAGAGCGTCTCGAACAGGATTCGCAGGTCGCGCCAGAACGACGCGGTCCTAAGATAGTATGCGTCTACTTCGGCTAGAAGTGCCGGATTCGACATGTCGATACCCTTGGCTTGGGCCAGACCGGTCAGGCCAGGAAGCGCTGCCAATACCCCTAGCCGTTTCCTGCACTCGATCAGAGTGATCTGGTTCGGAAGGCAGGGGCGCGGCCCGACCAAGCTCATTTCACCCTTCAGCACGTTCAGCAATTGTGGCAGTTCATCGAGCTTGGACTTACGCAGGAGCATTCCGACCGATGTCACGGCGTTAGCGGGAACCTCATGCGAGGGTAAGGACGGGGTTCCCTCGTACATAGTCCTCAACTTATGACAGCGAAACAGAATGCCATTCCGGCCGATTCTGACTTGGGAAAAAAATGCCGGCCCCGGCGAGGAAGCCCGGATCGCAAAGGTAGCGAGCAACAAAAGAGGCGCGGTAGCCACTAGCAATAACGCCGCAGAGGCGAGATCGAAAACCCGTTTGCGTGAAGTCATGACACCCTGTTCCCGACACTCTGCGGACATCGACGCGCACACACTTCGCAAGCACGCCGCCACGACGAGTCACCGCTCACCCACTTATTCTCTCTGGCGGTAACAAGCCTTAGACATCGGCGGTCACTTGGCCACGACGGCTAGCAAGCCAATTTACGATGTACCAGACGGCACCGAGGAAAAGGACCGAAAGGGCGAGTTCAATCGCATATATGAACAAGGTCCAGGGGAAACCCATTTGGACAAGCAGGTATGCTAACGACACGCCGGTCACCGCTGCAGAGGCTACATTTCGAGTAGTCCGCGCAGCCATCCATTCGACTGAGTGGCCAACTATTGTTAGAAGGAACATGAATACCGAAACCACGACTAACGATCCGGACAGGCTGGCCACGCCAATTGGGCCGGGCAACGTGAGAAAAGTATAATATTGGACCTTGCCGTACCGGTCACCGGACATCTTTTGGTAAATTGCTTGGGCGCCAGCGGCCGGATCTTCTCTGATGACCTTCACGAAAAGATCGGTTCCGAGACGGTCAACATTTGCGGCAGATGTCATCGTCCCTTCAAGCCCAACCCAGCGCATAATCGCGAGGTTGCGGAGTTGCCGATAAAGACCGTCGAGAGCGAATCGGTCACCTCTGACTGCCTCGACTTTGTCCATCATCGTCGTAGCCGAGGGCGTCGGGGGCTCGCTTGGTGCTTGTGAAGCCGGAGGAAGGGGAGACGGCTCTAGACTCTCGGGCTTTACTCGCTCTCTAAGTTGGCCCGAAACCGATGGGACTTCTAAACCAGTCGAGGATTCCGGCGCGGCCGGGTTTTGAGTTCTTTCGATGCCTGTTGGCTGCTGTGATGCAGTTTGCGTTTGCGCGGCGCTAATCGAAAAATCGAAAGTGCGTTCGAGACTAACTACTGCAAGCGAGCCTGCGAAAACAAGCGCACCGAATCCCATAGCAACAGCGATTGCAATCCAACCACTCACATCGCGATGCCGTAGGACAATCACCGCGAACGCGGCGAGGACATAAAGAAGGAGCTGGATACGGCTGCCCATCGAGACTGATGCGAGCAGGCCGAGGAAGACAGCAACGTAGATCAACACTGAATACGACCAGTTGCGTAATTCAACCAGCCACAGCGTCAAGGTCAGGCCTCCCAAGAGAGCACCCCATGCGATCACGAAGGCCGCGACCGCATACAGGCGAGGGTTGATGTCAATGCCGAGGGGGTAACCGATGCGCAAAATATGAAATGAGTAGTTGGCCCAATAGAGTCCGCTGGAAACGGCGATCAATAGCCCGAACGCCAAAATGATCCATTTCGACACCAGAGGAGGCGCTACTGCTACCCGCACCTCTTTAAACGCGGGATAAAGCGCAGCAATCAACCCAGCCGCACACACCCCCGAAAAGCCGCTTGCCGCGAAGGCAAGCGCTTGATCCCACTCAGTGGTGAACGTGCTGATAGGTTCGATGAGCGCGACGCCAAAGACGAAGTTAGCGATCGCCTTTGCAATGAATCCTACAAACAGAAATGACGACAGGAGAAACACGAAAAAGGAGGATGGACGCCAAAGCGAGATGAAGACGGCAACGCAGCCCGAGGCATAAAACCAGAGAACTGCCAGTTTTGAGTGACCGGGATAGGTCATCAGAAGGGCGGTGCCCATTGCGGCAACAAGAAGCGCTGATGCAAGGGCGAGTAAACTTCTACCCACATTCATCCCGAAAGGTTTGGGAGTTTGAGATTTGCTCATGTCGACCCCTATAGTCCAAACCTTGCGGCGACCCAACAGCGAGATGTCGCGTTCGTGAACTGAAACCATGCAGACACGCGAATCGCCTGTTGTCCCCTACGATACACGCAGCCATCAGTGCAATTAGTTGCGTGAGAAACAATCCCCATGATATAGCCCGAGGACTTGCGAATTGGCTTGTTCCATGTTTCCAGGGCGGCTCTTTCGATACTCCTTCCTTTTCGAAGAACGCCCGAATGAACTACGAGCAATGTGACAAAGTTTCTCGCGTAGTAGTGCTCGGGGGAACGGGTTTCGTAGGGGAGGCTCTGGCCCGACAGCTGGCCAATACGGCCCTGCCGCCCAGCCGATTCATTGTGCATCGTTCGCAACCAGAATGGCTCGATGTTGTCGGCGTTGAGGTCAAAAAAGTCGACCTGAGCGACTCTGCAGAGGTGCTGGCCGCTTTGAGGGGCCACGACATCCTTATCAACTTATTGCGCCCCGACGGCACCGGTTGGTACCCTACCTTGATGCGAAGCTTGCAGCCGACGTTTCGGGAAACCGGCATTTCCCGCTGTCTTCATGCCAGCAGCATCGACGTCTACGCAGGGGTGCTAGAGCGTCAAATCGACGAAGGCACTTTACCTTGCCCCTTGTCAGCTTATGAGCAAGAGCACCTCATAGCGGAGGAAATTCTGACAGGCTCGTTCAGTGAGACGATTGTGTTGCGACTGGGGGCTATTTTCGGATCTGGCGGACGCAATCTCGTCAGCTTGGCCGAGGAGATGAAGCAGGCTCCATCATGGAAGATTGCGCTCCGCCGTGTTCTTTACGGCGAAAGACGCATGCACCTCGTGAGTGTGGAGACTGTCGCACAGGCACTTGTCAAACTGGCGTTCGACCGGAAAATCCATGGCTCACAGATCGTCCTAGTTACCGATGATTCCGATCCGAATAACAATTTCGCGTTTGTCCAGGATCGCTTCGCCCAGGCATTCGGCCGAGAATTCCCGAAATTTGGACCAACCTCACCAAGATTCTTTCTTAGATTCTTGTTACGTTTGAGGGGGCTTCCGGCGCAGGCTATTGACCGGCGCTTCTCTGCAATCAGGGCCACGGAATTAGGGCTAGTCTCTGAGGCGTTCACCAGCAGGCTGGACAATTACGCCAGTGATCTTGCTAGGGTGACTCGGAAGTCGGGCGCATGAATATCCTCCTGACTACAGTTTCACTCGATTCCCAAAAAGGAGGAGGCACAGCAGAGCGAACAAGGCGGCTTGCTACCCATCTGACGCAAAGAGGACATCGTTGCGAGATCGTCACTATGCAAGGCGGGGATCTCGTCAAGCGACTGCACGGTAGGAATATGCATGTTTATGTCACGGGTGCGATGCGTCTCCGCTTCTCGATTCCGACAATCAATCCGCTTAGGCTAATGCGCAGCGTTCGAAACGCAGATGTCATCCATATTCTCGGGTACTGGAACTTCCTGTCGGTCGCTACGGCGTTTCTCGCGCGATGGCTGGGGAAGCCTTATACTTTCAGCGCTGCGGGGGAGTTCGTCGGTCTCAATCATCCTAGGCCGATCCCGTATCTCTTCCACATCGCCTTTGGAAAGCGGATGGTCCGGAATGCGGCGACGCTGATTGCGGTCACCCCCCTGGAGCGCCGTCAGATACTGGAGCGGTTCAAATCGCCAGAAGACAATGTCATCGTGGTTCCAAACGGGGTTGAAGAACAACCTTTAGCAGCTGAAGAGATGGAGACTGGACCAAGTGGGCCGTATGTCCTTTTCGTCGGCCGACTAGCCGAAGTGAAAGGCCCCGATCTTCTTGTAAGCGCGTTTGAGAAGATGAGCCAGGAATATCCGGATATCGGGTTGGTAGTAGCAGGTCCAGACTTTGGCATGCGCCGATCGTTGGAATCCTTTGTTAATGCGCACCACCTCGCCGACCGGGTTGTCTTCACGGGGCATCTAAGCGAGAGCGCACGGAGCGAGGCATATAGACGCGCGCTTTTCCTGGTCGTGCCTTCCCGAGCTGAGGCGATGTCACTCGTAGCGCTGGAAGCTGGTATCGTTGGCACGCCTGTTCTTCTCACTGACCAGTGTGGGTTTGATGAAGTTGAGACGGTGGGTGGTGGATACGTCGTACCGGCTACTGTTGAGGGCTTGTATGGAGGGCTTCACTCGATGCTGGCCGAGCGTGGTGATCTACCGTCGAAGGGACGAGCGCTTAGATCTTTTATAGTGGAGACTTTTGCCTGGCCTTCGATTGTAGACAAGCTGATTTCTCGCTTTGAAGAATTAATCGCAAAAAGGGAGGCTCCCGCAAACGTCGTCGTAGATGCGCCACCAAAGCAACCGGCGATCAAGGTACTATCGACGACGATCAAGCGCAACGGAGAGGACTGTTGATAAGAGGTCCCCAAGTATCGCTCGTGGTCCCAGCATATAATGCGACAGACTACATCGCGGAAACAATCGAAAGCCTCTTGGCCCAAGATTATCCAAATTTGGACGTCATAGTTGTAGACGACGGTTCAACTGACGGCACAAGCGATCTCGTCTCCAACTACGGTCCTAAAATTAAATTGCACCGTCAAGTGAACGCTGGCCAGAGTGCGGCTATGACCACAGGATGGGCAATGAGCACTGGGGATATCCTCGGATATCTAAGCGCAGACGATCGTCTGCGCCCAACAGCTGTTCGGCGCTGCGTGGAGGAATTGTCGGCTCGCACTGATGTAGTTTTGGTTTATCCCGACTTCGACATTATCGACGAGCATTCAACTCTCAGGTCGACCTTGCAGCCCCCGGAGTTTTCGCGTCGTGCTCTCTATGCACACCTGCACTGCCTGCCGGGCCCTGGGGCCTTTTTTCGACGTGAGGCCTATGAACGGGCTGGTTACTGGCGAGAGGACCTTCGGCAGATTCCCGACCTCGACTTTTTCCTGCGCTTGGCATTGGAAGGTAATTTTTACCATGTGAAAGAGGTTCTCGCGGAATTTCGCATGCACAGCGCGTCGACCACCTACCGAGCTGTGCCATTTGAACGCGGAGAAGAACCGCAGCGCATGATCGAGACGTTCTTTCGACGGAAGGATCTTCCCGATGAACTCCGCAAATGGGAGCGTGAGACTAGGGCGCACGCTAATTTACTGTCGGCTGCGATCCATGGGCGTTCGGGACGAGTAGCGGTTGCCGTTCAACGATTATTAGCAGCGGCCGGGCACCCGCGGACACTGCTATCTCGCAAAGCAGTAAACCACGCTCTCCTGATAGCCCGGTGCGCGTTTGCCCCAGTATCGGTGCGTATGCGGGAAAGGCGGAATCCAGCCAACAGAGACTAGTTCCATGTCTCGGGATCGAGGGACAAAAGGTTGGCATCCTGTCCAAGGTGCTCGCATAGACCTGCGACTGCGAGGTTATGGTCACTGCGTTGGCTAAGGCCAGACACCGCAATCGCTCCGATCACGCCCACCCCTTTGACCCGGATTGGAAAAGCCCCGCCGGCTAGAACGAAATCCTGTGGATCCAGACCGTATCCGGGAGGGAAAGTGCGATCCTCACGTTGCTGCTGTAGGGCTAAGAGATAGCTGCTCTTGTGAAAGAGCTTGACTACGTTAAGCTTGCGCCGCGCCCATTCACCATTCGACGCCGTTGATGTCGGAAGCGCGGCGTAGAATAATTGACGATCCCAGAGCCGAATGTCGATAACGATCCCGGCCTGTTCGCGCACTGCGATGGAACGAAGCGCGCAGCCTAGCTTAAAGGCTGCTGTTTCTTCAAAAGATTCGAAGACGAGCACGGATTCCTGTTGAGCGAGTTTCCGGACATCACTCGCATCCCCCTCTGAAGCCGAACTGCCCGTCATCTCTCCCGTCTTATCCGTCATGTCGAACTGTCCGCGTGCTTTTGCAATGGTGCCAAGGAGTCGGAATACAGGCGGTTAATGGGTCTAGGCAGCGCGTAAGACGTGCGGCCACGCGGCCTTATCGGCGAGTTCCTCGCTAATAGCTTCCGCCGTTGCCAATAGAGGCACTGGGTTTCTGATTTGATGTGCAAAATATCCATCCAATCATCCTACGCCCTGTCAAATACTCGGGATGGTGCTAGACGTCTAGGATGAATGGGCCTTTGAACGGAGTAGCAATTATCTGCCAATGACTGATCATACATTTTTCGCGATTTTGTTTGTGGGAAGACAGGGGTCCAGCTATCTCCAGGCTTTGCTTGACTCTCACCCAGATGCAACGTGCGAAGGCGAGCTATTCTCACCGACGGCTCGCTTAATCGCCGACTTGGTCAGGCGGCGCACGGTATCTTTCAGAAACTCCCGTCAGAAGGACGTGGCTAGCTATCTTGAGAAGATGCTCCACAAAAAGGGTAGCAGGGTCACCGGTTTCAAAATGCCCTACCTGTCTCTGCTCGAGCATACCGACGCGGTAGAAGCATTCAAGAGATTCGGATACAAGATTGTCCGCCTGTCACGCGACAACCTGTTGGATCAATATATTTCGTACAGACTTGCGGCTTTAAATAATTCCTGGAGATCGGATTACGGGCCGACAAAAATAAATGTTTTTTACGCAGATCCAACGGATGTATTGACCGCATTTGAGAAATGGACAAGCGACAACTCCGCTTTGCACCGGATAGCGAGCGAATTCCCTAATTTGCATTTAACATATGAACAGCTGGTCGACGGCTCTGGCGTATTGCGCTGCCTCGAATTTCTGAATTTGCGCGATGCGCCTCTCGAAAGCCGTTTCAAAAGGCAGAGAGCCGGCGCCCAATCTGAGATCATCTCGAACTACGCCGAACTGAAGGGTCACTTTATCCAGACAGAGTGGGCGCGCCATTTTCTGGACTAACCCTGGTTCCAATTCACTGCAATTGGGCGCCCAATCATGCAGACGCCACAATTACTCCCAACTGTTCGTCCCTTTGTCCCCGGGATAGCCGAGCGCCTCCCAATGAGCGACCCCATCTCCGTTGATCTTCCGGTCGCTTCCGCGCCCTCGATATGGCGTGCTAGTGGCGCCGCTGCCGCCGGCCGCGTTGGCATATTGGCTGCAGGTCTTGCGAGCTCCTTGCTCCTTCCTCTTGCCTTGCCTCCAGACAAAGTCGGCATCTATTTCATTGCTCAGATCCTCACCTCAGGATTTGCGATCCTGGTTCAATTGGGCCTCACATTCACCGTGCCGGCGCTTGTCTCGGCCGCGACCGCGAAAGGAGACTTTGGACGAGCGCGGGATCTTATAGTTAGGATTCAGGGACTGGTTGTCTCTTTCGGCCTCATCACAGCGCTGGCATTCTGGCTTGCAGAACATTGGATAGGAAGCGGCGGAGGCAACGAATGGGGAGAAATTTTGCCAATAGTCGCCGTGGCCATTCCCTGCGCAGCTTTGGGGTCTGTCCAAGTCGAACTGCTTCGAGCGGTTCACTCGATTCGGAGTTCGGCTTTTCTCATGGCGTTCCCCAGTGCCATTGTGGCCCTCTTCCTCGCGTTTGCCCTCGTGACACATAGCAGTGTCACACTTCATCAAGTCCTATTGTGTAGTTTAGTCGGCTTCGCGATGGCAGCGGGTTTCGGCGCTTTTAGCATTTTTGTGATGTCGCGCCGCTGGACTGAGCCAGCAAAGGTAGAGACAAACTTAAGAGCGATTATCCTTCGGACTCTGCCGAATCTCGCGACAACCTTGATGTTGTTCGGTCTATCTCAGGTCGACATGGTTCTGCTGACGCTCTTCACCAGCTTCTCAGAAGTTGCGCAATATGGTGTCGCTTTGAGGATTTCGACGGTACTGATCATGCCGCTCAGCATCGCAAATTCCGCCTTTGCCCCTTCTGCGGTACAGCATTGGACGCTGGGTGACCGCGTGGGACTTCAGCGATCTCTCAGGACATTGGTCTGTGTTTCGACGATCCTGACCTGCCTAATGTATTTTGGGTTGGTGACTCTTGGCTATGCCGCTGTTCAGATTTGGAACCCACACTATGAAAGTTCTTTATGGATAGCACTAATCTTAGGCTGCGGCCAAGTTTGCCATGTTCTCGGCGGATCGTCAGGAGTTTTGTTGATGGTGTTAGGCGACGAAAAGTTTGCTTTTCGCATTACCTTGGGTACCGGCCTCGCAACCGTCGTATTGTGTACGGCTGGCGTTCTGATGGGGGGCCCGCTTTTACTCGCGTCGGCCGCGGCGGTTTGCAATGCGCTTCAGGTAGGTTTCTTCTCAGCGCGGGCCCGCAAGATATTCGATGTCGATCCAACAATCTTGTCGATCGTTAAAAGTAAGTAGCACGGGAAGCTGACTTAGCTAGTTCGGCTGGTCCTTGCTGGACTTGAATCTGTGAGCACCGGCGTCGCCCACGAGGCCACTGAGAGCCAAGAGGCCAACCAAGACCATAATAAACGCCGCCCCGGCAAACAACATTACCCAGTACATATGAGCCCCCACCATTGGATATCCCAGCCAAGGCCGATCCGCAAGAGGTTCCTAATGTAGGTAGTGGTTAGACGGTTCTCCGGCGACTGCGTTGCTCGCCGTGCCCAGCCTGTGGGTAAGGTGACACCCCTAAGCGTTGCATGACGGAGATACGAAGCCCCAGCTTCGCTCTACGCGTTCCTAGTGAGATTGCGCTTTGCGCCTTTAGCCTTGATACCCTTTGGGGCTGGCTTCTTGGCCGGCGCTTTCTTGGCGGGATCCTTCGTGGCAGGCTTTAGCCCTAGCCCTATCGACTTTGCCAACTTCGATCGCTGTGCTGCATAGCTTGGCGCCACCATGGGGTAGTCGCGAGGCAAACCCCATTTCGTGCGGTATTGTTCGGGCGTCATCCCAAGCAAACCTAGATGGCGCTTCATCGACTTGAATTTGCGCCCGTCTTCCAAACTTATGATGTAATCCGGAAATATCGACTTCTTCGGGTTTACGGCCGGCGTCAGCGGCGGTAGCTCCGCGACCGGCGTCGGGCCCAATTTCGAAAGCGCCGCGTTGACCGAAGAAATAAGATCCGGCAGCCCAGCCACTGGCACGGCGTTATTTTGGACAAACGCTGCGACAATATCGGCCGTCAGCTCAATCAGAGCTGTGTTTCGTTCAATTTCATCGGTCAATTGTTCGCTCCTGAATTGGGAGTGCGAACCTAATGTAAATTGTAGCTTTCCGCAATGTTGGCGTGAGGTAGATCAATAAAACTGGCGCGCTAATCCTGAAGTAAGGGTGGTCAGAGCTCGTCATGCTGTGCTATCATTCCACGGCCGGAACAACTGCGAATCTCGGGCAGTCGCATCACCCGCCTTGGTCAACCAAGGCTTCGATCAACTAGCTTCCCCTCGATCTCATCATTGTTGAGAAATTGTCGTCCCCAAGCGGGTGGCATCGATCGGGTAGCCGTGTTGCGAGTGATGCAAAATGGCCTCTCCCGAAAAGCCCGTCATCGATTTCAGCTACCTGTACTCCTTTCCGGATGGCGCGCAGCTCGACAACGACCTGGCTGAGTTAGTCCGAGCAGCCGACGACACGATCGACGCGCTGGCCGACGTGCGCCGTTCCGATGGCAAACTGGTCAACGAGATTGTCACGCCTGACGCGCTGTCGCCGGCCACGCGGGCGCTGATCACCGGCGAAGGCGCGACCGGCCCCACGGGGCCGTCTGGTCCTGCCGGCACCGGTGCGACCGGCCCCACAGGGCCTAGCGGGGCCGTTGGGGCTGCGGGCGCCACCGGACCGACAGGCATTACAGGCGGTATTGGCGCGACTGGCCCGACCGGCATCACCGGTCCAACGGGACCGAGCGGCGCCACCGGGCCGACAGGTGTCGGTGCGACCGGTGTTGCCGGGCTCACGGGCGCGACCGGCCCCACAGGCGCGACAGGCCCCACAGGGCCGACTGCTGCGCTCGCCAACCAGGCAGAAGCGGAAGGTCTTACAGAGAACACCAAGCCGATGACGTCGCTGAGAGCGGCGCAGTCGATCCAGAACGGCAACCATTTTGCCAACGCATTCACCGGCGCTGTTGCCCGACCGTTCATAGCCAAGATCAACGATGGTCCTGTTTCACTCGAGGATTTCGGCTATGTCTCAGGGAACGCATTGGCGGCGCTGGACAATGCTATCGCTTGCGGCCAACCAATTCGTCTCGGGCCGAAAGTCTATGACGTAAACGGTGTCTTGAGCGTTCCCACCAACCGGGACTTTTTCCTTGCCGGTTGGGGCTACGGCGCATCTGCGCTGCGCTTCACGGGTGCCACGCGCGGGCTGGAAATTACGCAGGATGATTACAACCACTCAACGCACATCCGGGATTTTGGCATCTTAACGACCGGACAGGAGCCCGGGACAGGGCTCAAGGTCACTTACGCCAAAGCCGACAGCATCACCAACCGGAGCCTGCGGCGCTGCGCTATCGTTGACGTCGATGTTCGCGGCGAGAACGATCAAACGCAAGGCTGGGCCGTCGGAATGCAGCTTGTCGACGTCCACGCTGCCGACATCATCCGCCCGTTGGTCACTGGCCGGCGTAACGCATCCGTCATCGACAGAAACAGCTTCAACAAGATGGCTGCCGGGATCAAGATCACGGGTTCCGATACGCCGACTCTAAGTTCCGTTCCCTCCGGCATTCTCATTGACCATCCAAGAATTGATGTCGGGCAGATAGGCATTTATTCGGAAGGCGAAGTGGAGGGGCTGATCGTTGAAACGCCAATCATGGTTGGCGTCATCAATGGCGTGGTCGCCCGGTACACAACGACACGGCCGTGGACCAAGGTGAGCGGCGGCCACATCAACTTCTTTGACGCCGGTGTGGACCTGCAGAACAGCCCACAATCTGAAGTCGGGGGCATGACCCTCTACAAATACCAGGAGGCCGACGCCATTAGCGTAGGGGTTATTCTCCGCACCTGCGATGACAGCGACGTGAGCAGGCTCAAATTGCTAAATCAGGCCACATCTGTTGCACTTAACGGGGACTGGGGCGGCGTTCAGATCATCGACAGTTTGCGGGTCAACGTCAGCGGCGTTCAGCACAACCGGCCCTCCACAACCGTATTTCTATCAGGCACGTCAGACAAATGCACCGTTCGGGGACTAGACGCCCAAGGCACCTTTACCGGGGCGACCGCGAAGCTGTTCGATGATCAATCCAGTGGCGCGAACATACTGGAAGGGGGAAACAAATCCATCGACAAACGTTCGAATTCGGGCTCCGTCACAGCAACGAGCGGCGGCGTAGATGGGGTCGCGTATTCGTTCCCGTTCGTCTCAAAGGGTGAGCGCTTCCTGATCACAGTAAACGTAAATATGGTTACGGGTGGGACTGCTGGGGACCGGCTAGTTTCCCTTCACAAGATAACTGGTACCGCAACAGTGGTGTTTGGCAGCAATTCTGCTTCGGGCGTCACCAGAACGACGCAAGGCACAACCGGCGAAATCAACATGCCCATTGCGGTAGAAATGACAGTAACCGCCAGTGGCTCTTTGCAGATTGGCCCCCTGTGTCAGTCGACCGGCGCGAACTCGACCATACCGATCAATGGTTGTCAGATGACGATATCAAGGATTTAGGTCGTCTCGATGATTGCCGTGAACTTGGTATGGCAGGCTAGGAGCCGGCTACGTTGGCTTCCCGTCGCGATTGCGCGCCCGCCGTTGGCCTTGGTAGCCAAGAATGCACGTGAAGAAGACCGGACGGCGGTCGCGTCCCGCAGCCTTGCAATCCGAGCGAGCATGCGAACAGCCACACTAAGTCCCAATGCATCGAGCCGTGGCCAGGGCCAAGCCTGCCTATCAGCGCCGAGATGTCGAGCCTTGTTGATTTGCAGCACATCGCATGCCCGCAATTCACATAGACGGTTTCGCGGGCGGCCAAGGTGTCGGCGAGTGTCTTAGTCACCCCCGGAAGCGCTCGGTGTACCAAGTGACCTTGCCATCGATCTTCATGGGCTTGTGGATCACTAGGCGCTTCGGCAAATGCTCCGGATGCACCTCCACCAGCGTGATCTTGATCTGCGGCTTGCAGCGACTGCAATCAAACTTCAGCGTCTGCGGATCGACGCCACCGCCGTAGACCATCATCAAGTCGGCCGATCGGCAGTAGCGGACATTGCCGCAACTGCATTCTGCTTTCACAAGCATGTTGTGCCGGGTCGCCTTGCCCAGGGTGTCGATCGGTTCGTGTGCCATCCCTTTAAAAAGGAACATATTCCTCTCAGGTCAAGAGGGGATTGACTCTCAGGTTCTCATTTTGTTCACTGTCGGCAGGATAGCCACAGGAGGCGAATAATGCAGCTTCGCTTGGAGATCAAAGGCGCTTCGCCGGAGGAGCAGGAGCGCGGCGTCGAGGCGGCTAAGGCCGTGTTCACTGCGGCTGGCATTTCGGCCCAGCAAGCCGCAGGTGGATTGTTTGCCTTGGAGGGCTGGGACGACGCCGGCTTTGCTGCCGATGAAGAGCCCACAGCGGAAGAGGACGATGCCGCAAGTGTTTGGATGGCGGCCAACAGGGCCGCTATAGCTGCATGTTGCGCCAATTGGCCTCCTGATGCCGTGCCGGACAATTATCTCCTGCTTGAACTGGTCGATTGAACATGTGCGGCCGCTTCACCCGATACCTCACTTGGTCCGAGATCCACCGGCTCTATCGCCTGACGGCGCCGGCCGAGACCGGCCGCAATGACGCCCCTCGCTACAACATCGCGCCGACCGAGGAAGTCCCGTTTGTCACTGCCGGCGAGGACGGCAATCACAAACTCCGTGAGGGTCGCTGGTGGCTCGTGCCGTTCTGGGCGAAAGAGATGCCCAAGGCGGCAATGTTCAACGCCAGGATCGAAGGCGTCGACTCAGCCCCGGCCTTCCGTGACGCGTTCAAGTCGAAGCGCTGTCTGATCCCGGCCGACGGCTTCTACGAATGGACCATCTCGCCGGCCGACGGCAAGAAAGACCCTTGGCATATCTACCTGCCCGACCACGCGCCGTTCTCGTTTACAGGTCTGTGGGCCTACAACTCCAATCTAGACATCACCAGTTGTACCATCATCACCGAGCCGGCCGGCGACCCGATGAAAAACCTGCACGATCGGCAGCCAGTCATCCTCGACCAAGCCCACTATGACGCATGGCTGGATCCGGCGACGCCCAAGGACGATTTGAAAGATATCCTCAGCCACGACATCGGCGGCCAACTTCAGTTCAATCGCGTAGGTCGCGACGTCAACTCGACCCTCATCAACAAGCAGCCCAACGACCATCCCGCATTGGTCGGGCCGATCAATCCGCTATGAGTGACGAACCCGCCAGACTTGCCGAAGGCATGGCAGCCGCACCGCGCGAACGCCAGCGGATTGAGAACCACGCGTGCGAGCACGCTAAATGCGGCCACCGCGCGCCGTTCGGCTTCGCGCGACCGAAGGGCCCATCACATTGGTTCTGTCGCGGGCATCGCGCCGACGGCGATCAATATCTCTTGGGAGGACGGCACCAATGACCCGCTCGACCTTCGCCGATGAATTGCAGCAGGCGTCCGACCGCATCGCAGACGTTCCGCGCGCTGATCTTCAAATCATGCTGCGACGCGCCGCGCTGATAATCCGAAACACCGGGGGCATCGATCTCGATCCTGGCGTTCAGGATACTCTCTCTGGCATCTCAGTAGACATGGGGTTGGCGGAATCGGATCTGATCAAGACCATCATTGACGATTGGCTCATTGCCAATGCCTATCTCCCGGTGCCGCGTCTGTTCGATGAGGAAAGCGAGACCGAGGGCTCGGCCTAATTCCCTGCATCCTTGAGAGTTGACTACCAAGGATGGCCGGCACGGATTACAAAATTGGGGTGACAGGACCGCGCCGGCCAGGCCGGGCACTAGGGGTGGGACTAATGACCAGCCTTGTCACGCTACCGGCACGATAAGAATCCAGCAATTAAGCCTGATGGTCTAGAACGCGAATGCGCCGGTTCTCGCGCGCTTGGGGCAACGGGCCGGACTCCTGGCTTTTGCCGCAGGCATTATTCCTCCTCCCGGTAATCCAGCAGCTTGGCATGACGAAGCTCCTCCTCACCTTTCAGGAACTTCACGCGGCCAACAAGACCCGGCTTCAGCCATTCCGCCTTGTCCTTCTTCAAGCCCTTCGGCGCCGGGCCGCCGACCTTGCCCTGCACGCGGTCCCATAGGCGCTTGCGTTTGTCGAACTTGAAGTTGACGTTCGCAGCGCCAACGTAGCGGCCTCCCTCTGCCATGAGAACTCTTGCCGCCTGCCCCGGATCGCGCTGGACGCCAATGATGTCCATCTCCTTCTCATCATAGCATTTGATCTTGCGCCAGTTCATCGTCGGGCCGCTGCGATAGAGACTGTCCCTGCGTTTCGAGACGATACCTTCCTGTCCGGTCTGGTCGGCCAGGTAATACACAGCGTCACCGGTCCCAGGCATCGCCTCGCTGAATTGAATGCGGCCCCCGGCCCCAAACATTCCCTGTAGGATCTCGCGCCGGTCCTCCAGCGGCATACTGCGCAGGTCGTGCCCGTTTACGTGCAGCAAATCGAAGGCGATGAGATAATAGTCCTGATAGGTCTCGCGGCTGCTGACGGCTGACTGCAGCGCATGAAAATCGGAGCGTCCAGCCTCATCAACCACGATGGCTTCACCTTCAATGATGAAGTCGTCGGCTTCAATCGCGGCGGCCTGGTCGGCAAGAACCTTGTACCGTGCAGTCCAGTTGTACCCTCTCCTGGTCAGCAGGCGAATGCCGTCTTCGTCCTTGATGATCTGCGTTCGGTACCCGTCGAATTTGATCTCGTGAATCCATTCCTCGCCCTGGGGCGGGGTGTCGACCAGCTCCGGCTGCATCGGCGGGATGAACTTCAAACGCATGCACGGAACTCACATTGCGATTCAAGGCACAAGGCCCCGATCGGTTCCGGAACATTTTAGCTAAGTTGAATGTTTCGGTCATCACCGCACGCGAAAGCTGCAAAGGCGGGACTGGTGAGCGTGGATGTCGATAGCCATCACTAATGTCTCACCGACATCGAGGGTGGATGTCCTCAAATAGGTTCGTGGAACCCGGCGCCACTTTCGCTGTTCTTCACTCAGGAGGAACAACTATGCCAGACGACAAAGCCAAGCGTGATTTTCGCGACCGCGACCGGGTATCGGGCGACGAGGAATATGAGGTCGGCTATTTCGCCAGCAAGTTCCAGCTTACCATCCCTGAAGTGCGGGAACTGATCAAAAAGCACGGCAACGACCAGGAAACGCTGGAGCGCGAGGCAAAGGAACTGGGCAGACGATGACGAGGTTATCCGACCTTGGTCCGCCGATCATTGGCAAGCAGCACGGCGGCGAGCCTGCCGACGTGCGCGACAACTTCATGACTTGTCCGGTGTGCGGTCAGCAGTTCGACATGCGCGACTTCCGCCAGGTTGCTTGGCACGATCTGCCTCAGCATGAGCCGCTGGAGTTGGAGCTTGTGCCAGCGGCCGGAACGCGAAATGGTTGCGGATGCGATCATTGAAATAGCGGCCCTTGGCGAAAGCAGATTTGAAATCCGCAAAGGTCTCCGGGGGCACGTCCAGAAATTCATATTGCCTGCCGCTCGCTACAAACCACACTGAGAGAACCCTGGTGTTCGGGTCATATTCGAATTTGAGTATCGAGGTCGACGGCATGGCGCACCAGATGCTGCTAGTGAGCGTAACTCCCGATATGGCCCGCCCACTGGGGAAGTACGTCCATCACCGCCTCCACGGAAGGGGACGCGGACGGTATTCCAACTTGCCCCATCGTTTTCGGTTCCGGACAAACAAAAGGCCGGTCCCTTTCGGAGGCGACCTTTCCAAAAGCTGTAACTGTCTTGATTAATCATAAGCCCCGAAACCCCCGGATGAGCTGGGCTCCGCGTTCCGGCCGCCAATCCAGTTCCTGCCTCTGCATCATGCCGAAATAATCGTGGTTCGCGGACTCAGCGACTACTATCGCGGGCCGCGCGGTCGTCAGGGATCGATCTGACGCTCTTCGGCGGCGACATCCTTGGCCTGCTTGGCGCCAACGGCTCGGCAAACCGACCTTGCTCAGGGCAATCACGGGCCGATGCAAGCGCTGTTACGGTCAGCTTGCGTCTAGCATTCGCGATCGATCGATCCAATCCGCCGAGCGGAGCTTGCTGTATTTTCGACTTCCCCAACCCTGCGCTGAGCTCAGCGACTCGGCCCCGGACTCGCGGCGTTCTTAGCCTGATCCACCAGTCGAGCAGCCTTTGCCGCCAAATGCGCTCGGCGGGTTGGCCCTTCTTCCGGTTCAGGCATCTCCAAAAATAGGAATCCTCCCCGTCTCAATTCGTCCTTGACTTTTTTGTTCCCTATTTGTTCACTGCGACCACAGTCGAAGAATGAACGTGCACAACGGCCCTCTCAAGGTGCGACTTGATATCGCTCACTGCACCGCCCGTATGCACGCATGGTGGACCGCGGTGGTAACGATGTACTTGGAGGCCGAGGCCAAAGCCAAAGCCGAGATGCACTCTGAAGCTGAGAAGCTCATCGTCCGCTACGATGGCCCGTTTGAGATCGTGAAGGCGCTAATGGCTTACAACTGCGAGCTAGAGACACAGATACTCGCCTCAGCCCGCAGGCATCCGGGGCGCAGTCTCCATTGGCTACGACGATGCGCCCTCTGTCGTGGCATGCCTGGCGTAAACTTGCGAACTGTTCCAGTCTCCCGCCTTACGGCTACATAGCGCGAATGAACGAAACGACATCTGAGGAAGCTTGTCTTGACGCACTTGCGGCGCTCCGCACGGCCGGGGAGGCCGGAGGACGAAGTTGCCCATAAACTGGCTGGATGCGACTTGGTATTACGATCCCTCGTGCGACCGTCGGCAGGTTGAATTGTTCCCGGTGTGACAGGAGTGCTTATTGGCCATGCATGACCTTATAGCGTTCATTCAAAGCAACTCTGCACTGGTGGCGGCTAACCCGCTGGCCTTTGCTACGTCTGCCGTATTGTTCGGCGGCGGTGGATTTGCCGTTGGGCGTTATTTCCTTGCGGAGCGTATTGCCAATCTGGAAAGTCGGATTGCGAGGCGCGACGAGGAGATCACAAACCTGAAGGCCAAGCAGAAAGCACCGGAGCCGGAAAACCATGTGCCTCTATTCGAGATGACAGAAATTCTTCCCCCTGCGCCGCCCAACTTCAACCGGCTGTTGGTCCAGCGGAAAGATACCCACCTTCAAACAATTTACTCTCCCAACAGAACGCACCCAGGCTGATCGTAGTCACGGCCTTCGACCGTCATGAGACCGGTGACCTCCAACCCGTCGACCGGCAGAGCAGACGACTGGACAGAGCGATGGTGTTGCGAGGAGACTGGTGGGCAAGCATGCTGGCGTCATTGCGCGGTCGCGAGGGTAACCCTTCGGTGGGTGAGTATGGCGAGTCGACAACTACTCTGTTTGTGGGTGTCGACGTGCCGGACATGGAATAGCGTTCGCTTGGCCTGGGAGCATGCATGAGGACATGGTTTCATCCTTGGCAGCTACTTTGAATGCGTTCCGGGATTTTCGGGGTTGGCATTCGTCGGCGACTGCAGCGATGCAAACGCGAATCGCGCAATCCACCTGCTTTGGAATGCGGGACAACGAAAAAGATCAGGCAGGAATGCCAACCCCTACTCCACGATCTTCCAGTATGAGTCCTTGCGGATCACCTTTCCGTCACGAAATGTGTAGAAGTCGCAACCTTGAACTTCGTTTCTAACGCCCTCGCGGGTGGTGCCGGTTAGGGTCCATTTCGACATGCCGGTGTTGGCAGCCTCGTCCGCAAAGTGCTGCCCATTGCCGTAATGCACATCGGGCAAACCCTCAAAGCGTGTGGCAAGCGCGTCTCGTACGCTGCGCTTGCCCTCGCAGCGCGTTCCCCAAGGCTCGGTCCCCCTCGGCATCTCCAGAACGCAGTCGTCGGCAAAGTACGCCATAATCCGCTCGAGATCGTGCGCGTTGAAGGCCTCGCATAGCTCCGTCAATGTGGCTCGAATGTCCATTCGCAAACGCCTCCTCGAATTCGAAATAGGTCACTGGCGGCGGATCCGGTCAAGTGTCCAGCCAAACTCCCTGGCCATCACCACGATGGAGCGCGGCTTCCGCCACTCATCCCTTCTTGGCGAACGCCCAGACCATCAGCGGGTATTCCTCGTCGTTGCTGAGATCGCGCCACAGGCCGTAGGCGCGAACGGGGCCGCCGATATGGGCCCTGGCGCAGGCCTTGTTGCCCCAGCTGTGGACTTTGACATTGGCTTCCGCGAAGCCGCCCTCAACCATCAGCTGTTTGAGGCCTGCGGGCGTCCATCTGTTGTAGTCGTGCGGCCTGGCGTGCACGCGAAACAGGAAGGGCGTCGCAACCATCGCCCAACCGCCGGGTCGGGTCATGGCGTGGATGTTTTCCACCGCTGCATGCGGACGCTGCACATGTTCAAGCACCTGGTCGGCGATGACGATCGAATACTGCTCGTCGGTGCGGTCCCTGCAGATGTCGAAGCCGGGGAAATCGACAGAGCGGTAGTTGGGGCACATCGCCCGCCAATAGCGGTTCCAGCCGGGCGAGATCTCGATCACGTCGGCGGCCTTGCGGTTGCCGGCTTCGAGAAACAGCGTGAATGCCTCGATCTGGCGGATGCGCAGCCAGTTGCGGGAATCATAACCGATGAGCCGTTTTACGGCGCGTTTGCTTTGGCTTTTCAGGGCGGCAAGGCTTGTCGTCACATCGACCTCCTCCAAACCCGCCGCGAGGATCAGTCTAGCCCAAAGAAGTGGGCAAAAAATGACATCGATATACGCCGCTCCTCGAAGCGGCGCTGACTGAGTTAAGACGGGGCCGCCGATAACCGCTTAGTAATCGCCGTTGTAATAGCGGTCGTCGCAAGGGGCGGTGTAGATGCGGCCGCTGCGCTCCTGATACCGGCACATCTGTTCGCCGCGACGCTGTGGAGTGGTGGAGCTGCCTACAACCGCGCCCAGCAAAGCGCCTGCGCCCGCACCGATAAGCGTGCTTTCGGTGTTGCCGCCGATGGCCTGGCCGACGAGGGCACCGCCGGCGCCGCCGATCAGCGCCCCGGTTCCAGCCCGCTGCTGGCCTTCAGTCTGCGCGCAGCCTGCCAGTGCTGCGGTCATCAGCACGGCGGCGATGGCTTTATGAATGTTCATTTGAGGTCTCCCTTGAGGGCTGAAATCCCTATGGCTGGCCACGTGCGGTCGCATTGCGGCGGAACGGGGGCGGGAGGTCTCACGATGTAAGACATGGTTTCTCGCTCGTTGAACGATATGGTTTTTCAATTCGAAAATAAATCTGGGTCCCGTAGCAGCCATTCGACATAAACTGTCTGCAAATTGGTAACTAAACGGCAGGGCAGTCTCAGTAAACTGTCGCAGAAACTTCGTGCCGGCGCGAAAACGATGGGCAAAGATCCAGGCGTTCCCAAGGCTTCCTCGTTTAAGCCAAGAATCCGCGCGGCGCAGTATGTCCGGAGGTCGACCGACCTCCAGACCTATTCCATAGAGAATCAGAAGGACGCGATCAGCGACTACGCTGATGTCATGGGTTACGACATTGTCGCCACCTACGAAGACGCGGGTAAAAGCGGTCTGAGGATTGGCGGCCGCCCTGGGCTGCAACGCCTGCTGGCCGACATTGAAGCAAGACGCGGGGATTTTGAAACCGTCATTGTCTACGACGTGAGCCGATGGGGCCGGTTTCAGAACATCGACGAAAGTGCCTCCTACGAATATCGATGCCAGATCGCAGGCGTACGAATTGAATATTGCGCGGAGCAATTCGTCAACGACGGCAGCATCGGGTCCGATGTGCTGAAGGCAATCAAGCGCAGCATGGCGGCGGATTATAGCCGGGTGCTCTCACAGAAGGTTTTCGTTGGCCAATGCCGATTGGTTAGAATGGGTTTTTGGCAAGGAGGCATTCCTGGCCTTGGCCTCAGGCGCCTGCAGCTTGATAAAGCGGGCCAACCAAAAGGCATCCTTGCTCGCTACGAATACAAGAACCTGCAGACGGACCGGATCGTTCTCGTGCCTGGACCGCCCGAGGAGATTGCTATTGTAAGGTTGATATTCGATCAGTTCGTGAGAGCGCGGAAAACACAGCTCGAGATAGCAAGGCTCCTCAACAAGCGTGGAATTGTCACGGATCTCAACAGGGCCTGGACGCGGGAATCGGTGAACCACATCATCGGCTGCGAGAAGTATATCGGCCACAACGTCTGGAACCGGCGGTCGGCAAAACTCAAGCTGAAATGGGTTTTCAATCCGCCGTCCCAATGGGTGCGCGCAGACAACGCTTTCGACGCCATTGTCGACCCAAAGATCTTCAGCCGGGCCCAAGCCAAAGTGAGAGCCCAATCTGTGCTCATGAGTAGAGAGCAGATGTTGGCTGCTCTATCCAAGCTTCTTGAAAAGCGAGGGAAGTTAACCCGCTCCATCATCGACGCGGCGCCGGAATGCCCGCCCGCCGCCCGATACAGGGCGCGTTTTGGCGATCTACTACGAACCTATGCCATGATTGCTCACACTCCGCGACGGGACTTCACGTGGTTCGACACCAACAAACACCTTCGAGCGATGCGGGCGGGCATCATTAGGGATCTGCTGACTGCAATTGAGAATGTGGGCGGACATGCTGTGCATGATGAAGAACACGACGTTATCCGTATTAACGGTGAGATGACGGTCGCTATGGCAACCTCCCGTTGCCAAGCCACTTGTTGTGGCTATCCTCGATGGGTAACAGGAATTGAGCGAAAACCTGAGCCCGACGTTTCCGTTTTAATACGGATGAATCCCGACAACCAGACAATCAGAGATTACCTAATCGCCGCCACAAACGAAATGAAATACCTGACGGCGGGTTTGACAGCGAACAATGGGGCAAAGCTCGACGCGTTTCTTTTTAAGTCGCTCAGGCCACTTGTCGCACTGGCTGAGCGCACCGCAATCCGGGAGTTGTGCTGATGGTTTCGGCCTTGGGTAATCAAACGTTGAAAAGCAGCCGAGGAAGGCACGTCAAGTTGGCGGGTGGAAAGCCGGACGAGCCGGTCGCTGCTTTCACCACCCCGCTTTTCCTGAAAACATACAAAGCTGAATGTAAGAGGAAGCGCGCCTTCATTCGTGAGGGCGACCTGATGCGACGTAGGATCAGTAGGGTCGCCAAAATTCTTCGACCCTTGCTAGCAGACGAACAAATGCGCGACCTGCTTGTTGCGCAAAATCTCGCAACATTGCCACGAACGCTGGCCGCCAGAATTCTGCATGAGACATACGATCTGGCGACTTTCGAGGCTGATGATCGGACGCCGCCGAGTGGCGTCGGCCGAGGGGAGCTGATAGGGGGCATTGTTCCTGAGGTAATTGAACTGTTCCAGGATTGTTACCTGCCGCCTAAAATCTTTGGCGTGCTGCGAAAGCTAGCTCCCACTCGACAGCTTGAAGTCACCAAGCTCATGATCGCTATGAACAGGGTGACCTATAACTACGCAAAGATGGCCGTCGCCCTGAGTACACAATCGCAGTTGGCCGATTCATCGAATCCCGGATGGAAATTTGCCCGCCTCACCGATGCGCAATTGGCAGCGTTGAAAACCGAATTCGCAGATCTTAGCAGCCGCGTTCAAAATACACTGAGGCACTACGGAGCTTGGGCCCTAGAGCACATTTCGGCAGGACAGTATCTTAACCAACTGCTGGAAAACGTGAGCGTTGTCCGCTTCCTCGCGCGGAAATTTCCCGGGACCCTTTTTGAACTTCAGAAGCTTACAGAGCTAAGATCGGAAGATTTCAGCACATACAACGGTAGTCACAAGCCTTTGCAATCGCGGCTTCGCGTTATGGTGCACAACCACGACTCTGAAGGCTAGAGCGGTTTGCCGGCACGACGGCAACACCACAAATTGGTTTGAACCGGCGGCTTAGGCCGGCAAACCCTGCCGTGAAACCAAGGCCATCTGTGGCGCGGCTCCTGCCTGACTCTCTATCGGTGCTGCTTGCCGCCACAGAGGCGCCACCCACACTCCGGTTCTGTGTAAAATCGCTCGGTCGAGCAGATCAGCGGTCTAGCCGCTCGCATTCATCAAGTAGGCCACCAAGCTCGAGGCAGAGATCGACGCGGCCGAGGCTATTGGCGTTGTCATAAATCCCCATGCGGCGGTTGTAGGACGTGACGGTGTCTTTCAGCTGAGAAACACGACCGGCCTTATGACCGCTCGAATAAGCGAAACCAGCGATGCAAACACTTGCGGCATTGCAAGCGCGGCAGTCTTGGCGTTCATTGGTATTTTCGCCTCTCGAATCAACTTGGGGAGAATTCGTCCGTGGAAGACAGTTTGACTGAAATAGCGGCGCGGCTCCAGATGCTCTGGAAGGCTTGGGCTCCCACAATCGGCCTTGGCGTTGCCGCCGCCATCGGCATGATTTGGACCGTTTATCTGCCGATAATTGGGCTTCGCCATCTGCTCGGGTACAATTAGACCTATCGTCTTTCAAACCCACAGCCCAACTGATGGCCGAGCTGACTATCTACGGTCCTTGCTCCGGACAGCGAACTAGCGGGGACTCGGCCCCTGGGCCGCCAAGGCCGGCTGAATGCAACCCCAAAGAGCTAGCCTATGAGACCGTCCGGACCGAGATCGTCAAGATCAAAACTGCTATTGAGGCTCATCACGGAATTCAATTGGAGCGACTACGTCATCGCTGCAATTCTAGTTGCGGCAAATTATATTTTCATTTCTGCGGTCACCGGGACCTGGCCAATCGAATACGGATACATTCGGCTACTACTCGATTTTTAGCCGCACAGATCAGCACGCCCCGCCACCTTGTCCACAATTATGTCTTAGCCGATAAGGTCATTCCACCCGCAGTTGCGAGCAATTGGATCTTGTGCAACTCTTCAAGCTGGGGGACTGGGAAAATGTACTGGCGAAGTATGGTGTCTTCAGGGGCTTTGCTCCTCTTTTCAGCCTGCGCATCCGACTACTTGAACAACTATGACTCGGCGACGCTCGCGGCCGGCGATGCGAACCACGCCAACGTGCTTCTGCAGACGGTCGATCCGTTCAACCCAAACAGCAACAACACCCACATCGAAAGCGACGGGCAGCGGATAGCCGGCGTTGTTCAACGGTATCGCGGTACGACTTTGGCGCCGCCGGCATCTGGCGGCACGGTCGTGAATGTCGGCGATAGTGGCCAACATCCCTGCGATCGCCGAACCCAAACTGACAGCGCGGGAAAACCTTGCGGCGAGCGAGCTGCCGAGGCCAAGCCTGATGGTCGAACCGGCCACGAGACAGACTAGCGATGGCTCGCATTGGAAAATCCGCAAGACGAAGGAGGACCACCGTGCCGCTGCGGCTTGTCTTCGTCACGGTTGCTGCGGCAGCCGCCTTCGCCGCGCAGTTCGCGGTGCAGCACAGCGAAGGCGCCCCGGACCTCCACGTTTCGAACTGGAGCGGACGTACCCCGGAGCCGATCGCTGGCGTCGCCTCCATCATCGATGGCGATACGATCGAGATCCACGGGCAGCGGATCCGCTTCAACGGCATCGACGCTCCCGAGTCAGCCCAACAATGCGATGACGCAAAGGGCGTTCGCTACCGATGCGGCGCGAAGGCCGCGGCAGCGCTAGACAGGTTCCTGGCCGCCTCGAGGCCGGTCACATGCGCCTTCGTCGCATGGGACCGCTACAACCGCTTTGTAGGCGACTGCCATCGTGCCGATGGCACCAGCGTCGCCGTCTGGATGGTCGAGCACGGGCAGGCGCTCGACTGGCCCAAATACAGCCATGGCGCCTATGCAGCGCAGCAGGCGAAGGCCGAGGCGGCGAAGATCGGGCTGTGGGTTGGGAAGTTCCAAGCGCCGTGGGACTGGCGCGCTGCGCATGGAGACAACGCCCGGCCGGCGGTAAGCCAACCGCTCGGCATCATCAATCGCCAACAGGTAGCGCAAAGCTATTCCTGCCAGCCGCGGCGGAAATGCACGCAAATCAGCTCGTGCGACGAGGCTCAATGGTATCTCAGCAACTGCCCGTGGGGCGGCAAACTGGACCGCGATGGCGACGGGCAGGCGTGCGAGACGCTGTGTTAGGGTAAAAGGTATCGCTCGCCAGATTACCGGTAGGCCGCAAGCCAAGAGAGATCATAAGCTTGGCTCGACTTGTAGCCAGGTGAAAGAACGCTCTTAAGCTTGTCGGTGAAGGCGCTTACATCGAGGAAGTAGTTCGGAAACGCTTTCTTCAGGTCATTCACTTTGTTGACCTCTACGAGCACGGTATTTCGCTTTTGGCTGGTTCGCTCTTCCTCCACGTAGCGCGCTGCCCCCTTTTCGTAATTATAGAAGGGCTGAACATAAACCTCGCGCGTATCGTAGTCGAACTGCAGTAGGAAATACCGTGCATAGGTTTGGCCATAATTCTCTGTAAAGTTGATTGCCCGGTTGTAGGTCTCCAAAGTCGAGACCGCCTTAATCTGCTTCGAAAGATCGCGTATTTCTCTCCGGACGTCTTCGCGAGGCAAATCGGCAGTTGGTGCCAGTTCCCGATCCTCCTGATAGGCCAGTTCGGAGGACATCAGTTCAAAAAACCTGCGCCAATTGGCGTCGCCTTCGCCGCCCTTTATATTTTCGTGTCGGATCAAACCGACCGATTCAACGGCAGTCGCCCAGGCGTGCTGCAATCGGGTGCGAAGTTGCAACTCGACAGTTTGGCGGTTGAATATTTCTTCGTCACCGTTGCCGCAAAATTTTAGGATAATGTGATGGCTGCGATATCCGTCGCGCTTTGGGCGCAAAATATAATCATCTTCCGACTGGATCGAGTGCAGGGAGCCACCGTCACGATAAACAGCAACAAGCCGATCAACCTCTTTCATTGATCGCAATATCGCTCGGCAGCCGGCGATATCCTGCATTTGATAGAGAGTGATCGGTCGCTGGAGCTTTCGGCGGATTGAGGCCATACGCTTCAGTCGAGCGGCAGCAACAGCGTCCTTTTCGACGTGCTTTAACTTACGAGACAGTTCCATGCGTACCCGCAACAGCGGCAACATATGAGCATCTCGCCAACTGTGTGCGATGCCGAAAGCTTCGACGATATGAAGGCCGCGAACTTCTTGAATGGCTGGGATTGCCTCGCGAGTGAGGTTTTCGCGCAGTACCTTCCCGGCGTTTACAATCTCACTTTTTGAATACATCGGGTTGGCATGCTCAGCCGGTTACCTTTGCAAGAGATGCAACGATGTCTCTTGCAGGCAGGATCAAACGGCGATCCATCCCTTTGGTCTCCTGGAATTCAAACTTCTTGTAGAAACTCATCGCGTCATCGTCGATTGCGTGGACGATCACGCCGCGAAACGCGACGAGCTGCGCGGCTGAAACGACACTCATAAGGGCATTCTTGAGCAGCGCCGGACCTAGACCAACCCCCTGGTGCTCTTTTGTAACTGCTAGCCGCGCCAAGACAGCTACAGGCAGTTCTGCAGGCGCTTTAGATCCTTTCACGCCGCGCGAAACGTCAGTTCGATGGATCATGCCTGCGCAAAGCGAGTGGTAGCCGACGACATGATGGTGTTCATCGGCTACCACAAATGTGCGGGTATACCCCTGCGCCTGGTTGTAGAGGGCCATGTCTTTTAGCCACTCATCGAGTGGCGGCTTGCCGGAATCGAAGCCGTCAATTACGTGCTGCTCAGTGATCGGTGCCGGTTTGCGGTATGGCAAGCGTCAGTCCATCCATTCAACTTTGCTTTCGAACAGTTTGACCAACTGATCGCGAGCGGTGCCAGGAGCGGACAGCTTGTCACTTACCGCCTCAAAAACATCGGCGGACACGCCAATGAATCTCTGGTCGAGAAGCTCCTCTTGTGCCGTGTAGACGCTGGCCTCTGTCATGAACGCGGTTATGCTCTTGCCGCAGACTTCGGCCGCACGCGCAATAAGGTCATGAGCTTCGGGCTCTATACGAAGATTCACTGTTCTGGTTTTCTTTTGTGCGGACATATCATTCTCCATCCTCCCGCGCCCTCGCAACGCGAAAGGGACGCATGGTGGTACTCTCACAGTAGACAAATAGGGCTCTGTGTGGGCAATGTAAATACGTCCTTGCCAAAGCGCGAAAAAGGTGCTACGAAGCGCGTGCTTCTGTGCATAGCACTTGCTTCTTTGGCGCGTGCGAGATCCAAAATAAATTTACAATTCAGTCGATTTAATCACCCACAATAGCCTTCAGATGTCCGGCGCGAGGCGTCTGATGGTGTCGGCAACGTAGGACGGCGCCAAATGCGCATAGTGCTTCTCGGCCATTCGGGTGTCGCTGTGACCTAGCGCCTGGGCCACGATGATCAGCGGCGCGCCGTTCCGAACCATCGTGCTGGCGTAAGTGTGCCGCAGTTCGTGCAGCGTCACGGCTTGCACATTCGCAATCTTCAGAACGGCCTTCCATGATCGATTGTATGTGGACGGCGCCCAAGGTGCGCCGCTCTCCTGCCGAAGCAGGAATTCGCTAGCGCCACGATCGGCAGCGAGCCTTGCGAAGAGATCCGCACCTCCATCCGGCAATGGCACATGCCGCGGCTTCCCGCTTTTGCTTTCGGCGATGAACACCGACTTGTTCGCGACGTTATAGTCAGCCACCCGCAGTCGAGCCAGTTCACCGAACCGGGCGCCGGTCACCAACGCTGCTGATATGAGATCGCGTATCGCCCCATTGCTGGCGGCGACCAATGCCCGCTGCTCTTCTGGCGACAGAAACCGGATGCGCGCGGACGTGGTGCTCCTATACGGCTTGACCAGGCGCCACGCCGTGTCGTCGGCCGTCAGATGATTATGGAAAGCCCAATTCAGCGCGGCTTTCAAAATCGTTAGCGTGCGGTTGGCGGTGTCGCGCCGTCGGCGGATGACCTCGGGGTCCGACAGGTCGACGAGGATCTTGTTTGCCTCTTTGGCGCGTTTGGCCGTTCGAAGCCGCTTTTCGGCCGTAACCATGCCGTCCCGCCATGCGCGAATCTTTCCGATCGTCAGGTCGGCGACGCGCAGAGAGGCAAGCTTCGGCCGAATGTGGAGCGCCGCGCGCGACTTCGCGTCATCAACGGCCTTCATTCCTTCAGCCGACCGGGCTTCGAAATAGCGGTCCAGCGCGTCGTCGACGGTGAGGGACGGCGATGCGTCGGTACCGACCTTCAATCCCTTCACCCAGGCTCGAGCCGCATCCTTCGCTTGTTCATGGGTCAGCACCGTTTTGCCATCGGCCGGGAGCAGATCATCAGCTTTGCCCAGCCGCGTCTGCACTCGTTTGTTGTCCGGCGCCCGCGAGGCCGCCAGCCAGTTGCCGCCGCGCCCATAGCTGCCGCGGCCCCGCCGGTAGCCGATGCGTACCCCAGGACTGATGACTTCCCACTCTGGCGCGTCGGAAGCGGGGAGGGCGGCCCGGCTGGTCTTGCTGGAGAGCACACTTCGACGTTGAGCCATCGCTTCCACCTTTTCGTTGCCGAATTCGTTGCAACGAACCGGACAGCACACCTATGCACACGGGCGCATTGTAGCGGAAATAGCATATAAAAATCAAACGTGTACACATGTGCGTGGCTGTGCGCCACTGTCCATGAACTCGCCCTCTCACGGCGGGAACAGGGGTTCGATTCCCCTTGGGCGTACCAAGTTTTTCGACAACTTTGCAGGATGCCGTCGATTTCGTTTCTGAAGTCGCGGAGCCTCGATACTGTGGCGTCCGGGAAACCCGCTCTGCACAGGTAGCCGCAGCCTTAAAAAATGCCAGTGGCGCCAACCAGCCCGGCCTTTATTTCATTCGTCTGGCAAATGTTAACGGACGCGAAACCGAGAACCTTAACGTCCCCGCAACTCACGGCGAATATTAGTTTTCGCTTTAGTAGCTGTAGGAGGTTGAAATGCAGAAAATAGCTTATCGTTTCGCTTGGGACGAGTCTGGCGCGACCGCGATCGAGTATGGCTTGATCGCAGCTCTCATCGCGCTCGCGATCATCACCGGCGCCGGGGCGGTTGGCAATTCGCTCAACGGGATCTTCACGACCGTCGGCACTACGGTCAACAGCAGCGGCTCGTAAGTCGGTACATCAATTCGGTCGGCTATCGGCCGGATTCGCCGATCTCAGCCTCCAAAGCGCAGCGCGTACGTGCTTCCGATGCCGGGCATCGGAAGTGCGGACGGCGCACTTTCCATCAGTCGGCTTTATCCGTTGCGTCACCGCGTTCGTCGCTTCTGGCGCCGCGGAGCTGTTTGCATTAGCATCACATCATGGATCCTGGGGTACGGCTCCAGCGGCGCGCAGAACGCCGCGCTGTCCGTAAGGCCAGTTGATCCATGGGGGAGGAAGGCCAATGCAGAAGCTGCAATCGCAGGGCGTCCATCACATCACGCTGGTCGGCGCCGGGCGCCAGACCTCTATCGATTTCTGGGAAGGCGTGCTCGGCATGCCGTTCATCTTCGAACAGCCCAATCTCGACAAGCCGAGGGAAAGCCACCTCTATTTCGATCCCGGCGACGGCCGGCTGATCACTATCTTCACCGACGAGAGCCGGACGCCGGAGAAGCGGCGCACGCCGACCGATCCGGGCTGTGTTCACCACATCGCCTTTTCGGTGTCGCGCGTCACCTTCCTGCAGGCGGTCTCCCGGCTTGACGAGCGCGGCATCAAGCACAGCGGCGTCAAGGATCGCGGTTTCATGGATTCGATCTATTTCGAGGATCCGCTCGGCTTGCTGATCGAGTTGGCGTCCTACCGCTTCGAACCGCCGGCGGGCTTCACCCATGCGGATGTGCTGATGGAAGCGCACAGGCTGCGGGTCGGGCGCGGCGACTACAACATCGCCGAAGTGCATCTCGCCGATGCGATCCAGACGCTCGTAGAGCGTTCCCGTGCCACCCTGTCGGACGATCGGGCGCCGAAGAACCCATACTGAGCAGACCAGAGGGAGGAACAAGATGGCCAAGACAGCGACGAAGACTGCCGGGAAATCCGCGGCCAAAGCTGCCGCCAAGCCGGCGGCGAAAGCTGCGGCAAAGCCAAAAGCCAAGGCGGCCGCCAAGCCTGCCGTGAAGGCGACGGCAAATGCCGCGCCAAGGGCCAAGGCCAAGCCGGCCAAGAAGCCGACGCTGAAGCTCAGCATGCTGAAGCCCAGCGTCAACAACATGACCGTGCGGGTGTTTGCGCGCGCGGCGGGTTTCGACCACGCCGAGACCGATGCCTGGGGCCACACCCGTTCGCCGGAGTTCATGGCGCGAAATCCCGCCCATTTGACGCCGATGATCGAGGACAAGGGCCTGCCCAGAGGCGTGCTGTGGGAAAGCTGCGCCATCATGCAATATCTCGCCAACAAGCACGGGCTGGAGAAATTCAAGCGGGCGATGGTCGACAGTGCGATGTTCTACCTGATCGGCACGCTCTACCCCTATGTGGCGCGCGCCACCTATCCGGCGCTCGGCTTCCCGCACTATGCCGGCGAGGTCGGCCACAGCGACGCCCATCCCGACAAGAAGTCCGAAGCCCAGAAGGCGGCGATGGCGGCGATCGCCGAGCCGCTGGAGGTCTTCCACTCGTTCTTCAGGGACGGCAAGCCGTTCATCGGCGGCAAGCATCCGTCGATCGCCGATATCCGGCTGGCGGCGACGCTCGAATTTCTGGCCGTCATCGACTATGCCTTGCCCACATGGGCGAAGGACTATGTGGCGGCGATCGAGAAGAAGCTCGGCAAGGCCTATAGCGAGCCGGCCGGCGACGTGCGCGGTTATATCGCCCATGTGAAGTCCCAGGCCAAGGCCTGAGCTTAAGGGTTCGTTAACCAAAGCCCTGTCTACTGCAGGCAATTCGCTTTCGGCCCGCGACCACGGATGTACTGGCGCAGAACGTCGCAGCGATAGGAAAGGTCGGCGCAATGCCGGCCTTTTGCTTTTCGCACGCTTTGTTCGACGCAATTCCCAAGGGAAAAGCGTTATGCGCTTTTCCGGGAAAACCGTTTCACACTTAACCCGGCATTGCTTTATCGCCGGGCGCGATCGAGCAGCGATCAGACCGCGCAAGCCCAGTCAGGTGTCGCTTTTTCGGCGTCAAGTTTGCCGAGAGATATTGCCATTGCCGACGTTGGCCCTACCATCCATTGAGCGTCCCAGATGGACCGTGGTCAGGCGTGAGGGCTGGCGATGAAAAGCGTTGCGAGACGGATTGCGGTTGCGGGCGTGATGCTGGCGGGCGCTGTTCATGCGTCAAGTGCAGCTGAACTCAACACGATGGACGATGTCGGGGCCGCGATCCAGGCTTGCTGGACACCGCCGGCGGGAGCGGGAACCGCCAGCGTCACCTTGAGCTTCAGCTTCAAGCGGGACGGCACGCTGATCGGCCCACCGAGGCCGACAGCCATCAAGGTGGAAGGCGATGCCAAGGCGAAGAAGTCCTTTGTCGACGCCGCAACGACCGCCTTGCAGAATTGTCTGCCCCTGACCTTCTCAGCGAAACTGGCGCAAGGCATCGCCGGCAACGTGTTCACGTTGCAATTCGCCTCTCCCAAGTAGGCACCCGCCGCCGGCTCAATGGTGACTGCGCCTTGCCGCGGCATGCCGGGCAAGATCGGGCGTTTCGAAGACGTAGTCGTTCCAGGCCGATTCTGGAACCTGACCGGCCAGATAGCATTCCAGCAACAGGCTTTGTTCGGGATTGAGAGGCCTTGGCGCGCGCTGATCCAGCCCCAGCGAGTGAAACAGGTTTCTTGTCAGGTCCGAGACGGTGAAGTGGATCGACATCTGCGTTCTCCCTTTGGTCCTTCAACGCGGAAGACCGGGCAAAGGTTTCGAACGCCTGGCGATAATGGCGGTCCGTTTCGTTGCAGGTCCGCGGCGAGGGTCGGGCTTGCGCTTTCCTTCGAGGTTCGTCTCAATCTTGAAATAAAAATGTAATATCGAATTTACACGAGATGACATAATACAATAGACAAAAGCTTATTCGAGCTGAAGTTCTTGAGATAATTAGAGTTTACTCATATAGCTGAAGCTTGTGTAAGTTATGGACTGTAATTCCGGGTTCTCCGCAAAAAGGACCGAGTTGTCCGATGATCCGTTTCTGGCCTTCCATGATGGTCGCATTGATTTCGCTGGCGGCGGTTTTGTTCGGGACGCTTTCGTCCTACGCGGACAGCTGCGGCGCGATCAGAAGCCAGTTGCTTTCGGGTGGCCGCAGCAACGGGGCGAACCCGGAGCTTGCTCAACTGCGCCGGCAACTTGCAGCCATCCAGACTATCGAGAGACAGCGCCAGTGCACGGCGAAAAGTTCGCTTGGTGGTCTCTTCAACGCTTGCGCCGATCTCGCCAGGAGCCGCTCGGATGTGCAGCGCCGGATCGCTGCCGCCGGGAATTCAGGCCGCGACACGGCGGGTCTGCAAGCGCGCCTCGTGGCGCTTGGCTGCGCGCCTTCGGCAAAGCAACGGTCTGCGCGCGCCGCGCCCGGCACCCAATCGGCGAGCACCACGTTCGGCGGCAATGCGATGCTGTTTTGCGTGCGTCTGTCGGACGGGTATTTCTTCCCGGCGCCAAAGTCGCAATTCGCCGCCAGCGGTGATCTGAAGGAGACGGCCGATCAATGCCGTTACATCTGCGATGACCCCAGCGTCGACCTCTACACGTTGAGCGATGCCAGCCTCGAAACCGACCAGATGGTCGCGCTCGACACGCGCAAGCCTTATACCGAACTGCCGGCGGCCTTCAGATATCGCGATGATGCGAATTTCAAGGCATGCGACGTCAAGCGATACTACCAGCGGGTCACCGAACTGCGAGCCAGGACTGTGACGCCCGCCAACATGCGCAATGCCATTATTCCGCTGCCGACGGCGAAGCCGGATCTCGGCACGGTTGCGGCCGTCCCTGGAATCGATGCCGAAGCGCCAGGTGCCGCCCAGCACCTTTCGATCGAGGCCGGCAAGCGGTCGGTGCGCGTGGTCGGCCCGGCGTTTTTCCCGGCCGAATGATCGCCGGCTTCCCCAATTGGCGATCACCGGCTGCGGCGTGCCTGCTGCGATGCGGTTGCCTGATCCGGCTGGAACAGAGAGGCGCTCACGGCGTTGTGATCGACATCAGCCGGGAGAAACGCCGTGGCTACGTTCCGGGAAATGCGGGTGCTGGAGATCGTCGAAGATGACTCGCTGACCACCGAACAGAAAATCGCCGAACTGCGCGAGATCGAATCCGAGGCGCGTGGGCTGCAGCGGGCTGCCTCGGAGGGTCCGATGGACGACGATGACGGCTGGCAGGAAGATCTGCGTCAGGTTCGTCTTGCACTCGACAAGCTCGGTGCGAAGGAGCCGAAAAAGGGCGCTGCTTCACTGTGAGGCCAGGTCACCGAAGCTATCCGCGGATCGCGTCTTGATCGCATCCCATCCGAAAACCGGGTCCCGCTTTTAGGGACCCGCTCCGATCTAATCGCAGACCATGCGAGCTCTCTTGCCAGGCTCGCTGACGTTCCTGCAGGTCAGCGGTTTCGCTGGCGCCGATAGGGAAGCGGACGCAGGCAACCTCGTCTGGTGCCGTCTCGGTGCGGCATGGCTGACCTTGCGCTCGGAAAAACGCCGGTCCGGCTGCGGCGCCACAGGAAAAGCGCCGTTCTCGACCTCGGATTGCCCATAGTCGACATTCGGTGGCGGCCGATCCCAGAATCGCCGGACATCAAGCGGTCTCGGGATGACGACCGTGCCGTCATAACTGCGCGAGCAACCGCCGCCGAAAAGCAGCGCCAGCCCCATGAAAAAAGGCACAATCCGTCCAAGCATCAGCAATACCCCTGCCGTTGCTTATATAGCGGGTTCGACCCCGCCGACAACCGGGCGGAATGAAGCAGACCGCGCCGCGCAATCCTGTCCAACCGACCGTTAAGGTTAGCGGATCCTTAATGCTTCTCGGGCAGATTCCGCCGACGAACCGCGGAGGAGGGTTCGGCCTTGGTTTTCGGGGTGGGGACGGCATGGCGGAAGCGGACGAAACAATCGGCGCGCGCGGCAAGCGCGGGCCTCGCAGATCCACGGTGCATGGCGACGATGCCTCATCGTCCGCCTCTTGCATGGATTCGAACGATGCGCTTCGCCGACTCGTCGAAGCCGGTTCGGACTGGGTCTGGGAAACGGACGCCGAACTGCGCTTCTCCTGGCTTTCGCAAAATTACCAGGCCGCCACCGGCATCGATCCGGCAAACGTGCTTGGCCGGTTCCGCTTCGACTTCCTCAACCAGGTCCTGAACGGCGATCGCAGTGGCGCGGCGCATCTGGAGGATCTGCAGGCGCACCGGCCTTTTCGCGACTTCGTCTACGAGCTCAAGGCTGGCAGCGCCGACTGTCGCTGGGTTTTGACGTCAGGCTTTCCAAAGTTCGACGACGAAGGAAGATTTGCCGGCTATCGCGGCATCGGCCGCAACGTCACGGCTCTGGCCGGCGCCTTCAAAAATCTGGGGCGGGAACCATCGGGTGACGGCGAGCCCGACCAGCATCTGGCCGACCTCGAGCGGACGATGGACGCCATGCATATGGGCGTCGTGCTTCTCGATGCCAGGCTCGACACGCTGATCGTCAACAAGGCCTATCGCGACCTCTCGAGGATTCCGGACGGCGCTGTTGCCGTCGGCGCTCCGTTCAGCCTGTTGATGGAGCTCAACCGCCGCAGCGGCATCTATGGCGACATCGACGAACAGCAATGGCAGCGCTACCTCGCTACTCGCCTCGACGAGATTCGCGCCGGATCCGTCGCGCCGCGCGAATTTGTCCATGCCAACGGCAGGACGATGATGTTTTCGGTGACGGCGTTGTCCGGGGGCAAGCGGCTGCTGACCTACTATGAGGTCACCGAGATCAAGCAGCGCGATGCGGAGATCAAAAGCGCCAATGCCAGGAATGCCGAGACCTTCGCCAGTCTCCGCACAATGGTCGACCAGATGCCGATCGGTGTCCTCGTGCTCGACGCCGATATGCGCGCCGAGATCATCAACCGTGCTTTCTATGATTTCTGGCAGATCGACGCGCGGCGCGCCGAGATCGGCTGCAGCTTTCGCGATCTGATGGACGCCAGCCGCGACAT
>NZ_RZQE01000600.1:0-3018 GCF_004022955.1 Mesorhizobium sp. M7A.F.Ca.US.002.01.1.1
TCAACGGCCTGAAGAAGGCCGGCGCCGACGCCTTCATCTATATCGGCGGCAACGACACGTCGGGTACCCAGCAGATCCTGACCGACGCCGCCGGCGGCTCAATTGCCTTTGTTCATGCGCCAAAAACCATCGACAATGATCTCGAGGAAAACGACCACACGCCGGGCTTTATTTCGGCGGCCGAGTTCGTCGCCGGCGCCTTCCTGTCCGTCGATCTCGATTTTCGCGCGCTGCCCGGCATCTATGTCGGCATCGTCATGGGCCGGCATGCGGGCTTCCTGACCGCGGCTGCCGCTGCCTGGCAGCTCGACCCCGACAGCGGCCCTCATCTCGTCTATGTGCCCGAGCGCCCATTCTCAGCCGCTGGCTTCATCGACGACGTGCGTGCCACGCTCGATCGCCACAAGCGCTGCATCGTCGCCGTTTCGGAAGGCGTCAGCACCGCCGACGGCAAGGCATTGGTCGAAAGCCTGGTGCCGCCGGACAAGCTTGAGCGCGACGCGCATGGCAACGTCAAGCTGTCGGGCAGCGACCTGCCGGCCGCACTCGAGCGCGCGTTGGCGGAAGGCCTGCCGGGCAAGCGTGCCCGCGTCGATGCGCTCGGCTACATGCCGCGCGGCTATATCGGCGCCATCAGCGCGGTCGACGCGCAGGAGGCTTTCGATGCCGGCGCTTTCGCCGTCACCGTCGCCGAACAGGGCGGCGGCTCGGTGGCGCTGCAATATGACGGCACCAGAACGGTGCTGAAGAAAGTGCCGCTCAAGAACGTCGCCGGCAAGACCCGCCACATGCCGGACGATTTCATGAAGCCCGACGTCAATCAGCTGTCGGATGCCGGCATGGCCTATCTCAAGCGGCTGGTGCCGGAAAAGTACAAGGTCGGGAAGCCCTTCGTCTGATGCCGGGCTCACACCTGATGCCCGGCTCACTTCGTATGCCGGACTCACACTTGATGCCGAGCTGGTTCAGCAGGAGCGTGGTCGACGGCAAGACGACGATGCTGACCGAGCCCTTCGTGCATGCCTATGTTCGGGCCAATATCTGGCATCTGCGCGGTCGCGATGCCGACCTGCTCGTCGACACCGGTATGGGCATCTGTCCGCTGGCGCCGCAGATCGAGACGCCGCAGGGCAAGCCGTTGCTGGTCGTTGCCACCCACATCCATCTCGACCACGTCGGCTCGCTGCATGAATTCCCGTTGCGGGCCGGGCCAAGAATGAGCGCGGCTCGGTTCGAGACCATGGATGAGGCCGCGACTTACGCCTACATGTTCCACGACCTCGAGGGTGCCGTCTCGAAACTGCCGGCGCCCGGATGGAAGTCGGCCGACTACAGGATCCCGCCCGCGCCGTTGACGCGAACCCTGGACGAGGGCGATGTCGTCGATCTTGGCGACCGGCAATTTCGCGTGCTGCATTTGCCGGGCCATTCACCGGATTCGATCGCGCTGTTCGACGAGGCCGACGGACTGTTCTTCAGCGGCGATGCCATCTACGACGCCATGCTAATAGACGACCTGCCGGATTCCGACCGGGCCGCCTATATCAGTACGATGCGGCGCCTGCTCGACCTGTCGATCCGTATCGGTCATGGAGGACACGGACCGAGCTTCGACGGCAAGCGCATGCGCGAGATTGCTACGGCCTATCTCGGACGAACCGCCGGTGGCTAAGGCTCCAGCGAGGCAGCAAGGCGCGACCCGACGACTTTGTGACCCTGCCGCCGTGCGGATATTAAATCTTCGTAAGGTCGCCCGAAAACCCTAAATCGGGCCAATCCGCGCCCTAGATGTAAGGCCGTCGATCCGGTTGGCTGCCATGTAGGCGAGACGGGCAATTGCAACCTCGACACGCCGATGACCGATTTCCCGCATGGGAGGCCACGGCGCTGGATCAACTCTCGCCCGGACAAACGACCATGTCAGATATCCTTCGTAGGCATCGCGTCGCGGCCTTGCTGGGCGCTGCGCTGATCATATCCCCCTTCGTCATGTCTTTCGCCCAAAGCGCGGGCAACACCGTTCCGACCACCCAGACACCTGTTGCCGGCATCACTGCGCCCAATGGCTCGTTCGCACCCATCGTTGCCGCCGACAAGCCGGCGGTGGTGACGGTCACCACCGTCATGAAGGCACAGCCTGAAACGATGAGCGATGCCTCTCCTTTCGACGGCGGCTCGCCTTTCGACGACTATTTCCGCCAGTTCTTCGGTGACCAGGGCATGCCGACGCCCAAGACGCCGCCGCAACAGCAACCGCAGCGCGCCGAGGCGCTGGGTTCCGGCTTCATCGTCGCCTCCGACGGCACCATCGTCACCAACAATCACGTCATCGATGGGGCCTCTTCGATCAAGGTGACGCTCGACGACGGCACCGAACTTCCGGCCAAGCTTGTCGGGCGCGATGCCAAGAACGATCTCGCCGTGCTGAAGATCAAGTCGAACAAACCCCTGCCGACCGTCAAATGGGGCGATTCCGACAAGCTTATGCCAGGCGACCAGGTGCTGGCCTTCGGCAACCCGTTCGGCATCGGCACCACCGTCACGGCAGGCATCGTCTCGGCGCGCGGCCGTGACCTGCATAGCGGCCCGTTCGACGATTTCATCCAGATCGACGCGCCGATCAACCACGGCAATTCCGGCGGTCCGCTGGTGGATGTCGCCGGCAATGTCGTCGGCATCAACACGGCGATCTATTCGCCCAATGGCGGCAGCGTCGGCGTCGGCTTTGCCATTCCGTCGGACCAGGCCCAGAAGGTGGTGGCCAAGCTGATGAAGGGCGGCTCCATCCAGTACGGCTATCTCGGCGTTCAGATCCAGGAGGTGACACCGGATGTCGCGAGCGCCATCGGGCTCGACCATCCCGGCGGCGCGCTGGTTTCAGAGGTCAATGACGGCTCGCCGGCGGCCAAGGCCGGCATCGAGACGGGCGACGTCATCACCAGCTTTGCCGGGCAGGACGTAAAGGACCCCAAGGACCTGTCGCGGGCGGTCGCCGATGTCGCGCCGGGCGCCACGGAA
>NZ_RZQE01000601.1:0-2986 GCF_004022955.1 Mesorhizobium sp. M7A.F.Ca.US.002.01.1.1
CCGAGGGGCGATCGGCTTTTCGACATTTGGCAGGAATCGGGTGGGCGGCGAGGGTTCAAGGACATAATTTCCAATCACGACACCGGAGATTTTTCCATGACCATCCAGTTCAAAGCTTTGCCGACCGAAGCTGTCAGGACGCTGCAGCGTGGTGGCGTCGATGCTTATGGCCAAACGCCCGAGCGAAAGATCTCCGACGGTGACGGCATGCCTTGCCGGCATTGTTTGAAGAACATAGGAGCCGGCGATGCCTATCTTGTTCTGGCATACAGGCCATTCCCGGAGCTTCAGCCCTATGCCGAAACCGGGCCGATCTTCCTGCATGCCGAGGCATGCGACCGCGCTGCCGAGAGCGAGGCGCTGCCCGAGATTCTCGAAAGCCCCGACTACATCGTGCGCGGCTATGGCAGGGATGATCGTATCGTCTATGGCAGCGGCGGCGTGATCTCGACCGGAGACATCACCGGGCGGGCCAAGACCTTGTTGGAAAGCGACGAGATCGCCTACATCCATGTCCGCTCGGCGCGCAACAATTGCTACCAGTGCCGCATCGAGCGCGCTTGAGGTTGAGATTAGCCGCTGGAAACAGCTGTCGTACTCCCGTCGCATAGTCGCGATAGAAAGCCATTGTCGATCGATTTGCCGACCGCGGATGAACCGGCGGCAAATCTCGACATCGAGGAAGCGGGGCTTTGGCTCCGCTTTTTTGTTGCCTGCGTTTGGAGCAGACGTATTCCACGCAAGAAAAAAGCCGCCGGCATGGCCGACGGGCCGCAACTGTTTGGCTGGAGGGCCTTTTAGTTGAACTTGTACTTCGCGCCGAGGCGCACGGTGTGGAAAGAGGAAGTCGAGGTAAGGGTGTCGTCAGGTGCGCCGAATTCCGAAGAAAAGTCCTTCTTGGCGAACTGCGAATAGCGATATTCGAGGCCAACGGTGACATTGCTGGACAGAGCCGTTTCCAGTCCGCCACCGACCGAGAAGCCGCTGGAGCCCCAGTCGAGGATGTCGCCGATCGGGTCGGAAGCGTTCAGGTCGAAATGCTGCCAGCTATAGCCGGCAAGCGCATAGGCAAGGGTCGATTCGTTCATCTTCATGCCAACGCGGCCCAACACATCGAACCCATAGTCCGTATCGACGTTGATCGATCCGCCGCCGAGATCCAGCTTGGAAGTCATGCCGGAGTAGCGTGCATCGACCATGACGCCTGCGACCCAGCTGCCGAAGTCATGATCGTAGCCGACGTTCAGTTCACCAAAGGCACCTTCGCCACCGAGACCATTGAATTCCAGGTCGCCGAGCGGCGGAACGTTGATCTGGTGCACGGACGCACCGGCACCACCAGCGCCGCCGATATAGAAGCCGGTCCAGTTGTAGGCTGGCGTCTCGAAGGCAGCACCGCCGCCGTTCTGGGCACCGAAACGGTAATTGGCTGCGATCTGGAAAGTATGGCGCGAGGTGTCAAGATTGAGGAGACCGTCCGGAACCCCGACGATGCCAGCCTCGGAAAGAAGATCGTCCTTGGTCCCGAAGCCCGTATAGCGATACTCAGTCTTGATCGTCCAATTGCTGTTGATGGCCGTTTCGATGCCACCTCCGACAAAATACCCGCTCTGATCCCAATCAAAGTCGAAGCCAGCGTTCGTATCGAGCTTGTACTTCTGCCAGGAATAGCCACCCAGCACGTATCCCAGAGTGTTTGGCGTCAAGAGGTAGCCGAGACGCAGGCCAGCGTCGAAACCGTAGGTTTCCTTGATCGAAGCGTCGAATCCCGTAATGTCCAGCGTGGTCCCGATGTTGCCGACGTGAGCGTCCAGCAGACCTCCGATGAGGAACCGCGGCGCGACCATATAGTCATAGCCAACCGTCAGCTCACCGTAGACGCCTTCGCCACCAATGCCGTTCAGCGAGACTGGAATAAAATCGCTGCTGAGCTTGTGTACGTTGGCACCGGCGCCGACGCCAAAACCAACGTATAGACCGCTCCAGTTAAAGCCGGCAGCTTCTTCTACCGGCTGCACGACGTCTGCTGCGTGAGCAGCAGATATCAAAGCCACAGCAGAAACAGCACCAAGAAGAAAAGATTTCGCGGATGTGCGAATGAACATATGCCCGTACCCCATGAGTAAACCCAGAATGTCTCTAGCAGGGAACCGGCCGGCACGGGAATGACAAATATGCAACAATGATGAGCAAAGTGCCGTAGCGTCACATCTTTCGACGCCATGCTTTGCCTGAAAAACAGGCTCGCAAGAAAAAACCCGCCGGCATGGAACCGGCGGGCTGGATTGAAAGGAGCTGTTTTTCGCGAAAATCAGGCGGCGAGTACCGCTTTCGGCTCGACCAGTTCGTAGCCGAGCGCCTCGGCGACTGCGCGGTTGGTGATCTTGCCCTTGTGGACATTGAGGCCGTTGCGCAGGTGGTGATCGTCGACCAGCGCCTTGAGGCCCTTGTCGGCGAGCTGCAGGCCGTAGTGAAGCGTCGCGTTGTTGAGCGCGTGGGCCGACGTGACGGGCACGGCACCCGGCATGTTGGCGACGCAATAGTGGATGACGCCGTCGACCTCATAGGTCGGGTCGGCATGGGTGGTGGCGTGCGAGGTCTCGAAGCAGCCGCCCTGGTCGATGGCGACATCGACCAGCACCGAGCCTTTCTTCATGCCCGACAGCATTTCGCGCGAAACCAGTTTTGGCGCCGCGGCACCCGGGATCAGCACCGCGCCGACGACGATGTCGGCTGAAAAACACTCTTCTTCCAGCGCCTCGACAGTCGAGTAACGAGTGTGGACGCGGCCGGCGAAGAGATCGTCGAGCTGGCGCAATCTCGGGATCGAGCGGTCGATGATGGTGACGTCGGCGCCAAGGCCGGCCGCCATCCTGGCCGCGTGCAGGCCGACGACGCCACCGCCGAGCACGGTGACCTTGCCGGGCAGCACGCCGGGCACGCCGCCCAGCAGCACGCCGCGGCCGCCATTGGCCTTCTGCAGCGC
>NZ_RZQE01000602.1:0-2985 GCF_004022955.1 Mesorhizobium sp. M7A.F.Ca.US.002.01.1.1
GCTCCATGCGGCGCGCGTCGTGCTGGAAGGCACCATCCTGAAGCCCAACATGGTGCTGGCCGGCAGGAAATCGGGCAAGGTGAGCAGCCCCGAAGAAGTCGCCGAAAAGACCATAAAACTGTTCCGCGAGACAGTGCCGGCAGCGGTGCCGGGCATCGCCTTCCTTTCCGGCGGCCAGGAAGACGAAGAGGCGACCGCCAATCTCAACGCCATCAACGCCATCGGGCCGCACCCGTGGAAGCTGACCTTCTCCTATGGTCGCGCGCTGCAGGCCGCGCCACAGAAAGCCTGGAGCGGCAAAGCCTCGAACGTTGCCGCCGGCCAGGCCGCCTTCACCCATCGCGCCCACATGAACCATCTGGCAGCGCTCGGAAAATGGAAAGCGAGCCTGGAACAGGCTGCCTGATCACAGTCCTTTCTTCCTCCTTCGAACCCGGGCCGATGCGCCCGGGTTTTTTGTTTGTGACTTGCAGGGCTTGGGGCGGAGCCTCTCCGTCCTTATTTCCTCTCCGGCGATGTCGGATTGCGCCCATCCCCAACGTCCTTGGGATGACATTCAGGGAGAGGTTCATGCATCGCAACAAGATCGTTTCGCGCGAAGACTGGTTCCAGGCGCACAAGGCACATCTGGCGCGCGAGAAGGAACTGACGCGGTTTCGCGAGCGGATCGCCGCGGAACGGCGTGAACTGCCCTGGCTGAAGATCAGGAAAGACTATGTCTTCGAGACCGAACAAGGGCCAAACAGACTGACCGACCTGTTTGGCACTAACAGCCAGCTGATCGTCTATCACTTCATGTTCGGGCCGGGCTGCACCCATCATTGCGAGGGCTGCTCATTCCTTGCCGACCATATCGACGGCGCCAATCAGCATCTGCGGCATCACGACGTGTCGCTGGTCGTGGTTTCGCGCGCTCCACTGGCGGAACTTCTGCCTTACAAGCAGCGCATGGGCTGGAAGTTCGACTGGGTGTCGTCCTATGCCTCGGATTTCAACTTCGACATGCAGGTCTCCTTCACCGACAAGCAGATCGCCAACGGCTGCACCACCTACAATTTCGAGACCCGTCCACGGACATCGAAGGAGCTTCCCGGCACCAGCGTCTTCTACAGGGACGAGGCCGGCGACATCTTCCTGACCTTCATGTCGCGCGCCCGCGGCGGCGAGGCGCAGATCGGCGCCTACGACTATCTCGACATGACGCCGAAGGGCCGCAACGAGAACGGCCCCTATCACGGCCTGATGGATTGGGTGCGGCTGCACGATGAATATCAGGGCAAGCAGGCGGGGCAGGCGAGTTGCTGCGATTGAAGATCGTTCCCGTCGGCCAAAACATGCGCTAAGGCTGCCGCTGATCGTATAACGGTACTGCCATGCGCTTCCCGGCCCTACTCACCTGGCTCGCCTTCCCGGTCTATATCTGGCAAGGCCTCGGCGTGCGACGCCGCACCACGCGCATGCTGCCGGCGCAAGGGCCGGTCATGCACGAAATATCAGGCGCAGCACCGGCAATCTCGCTTCTGGTGCTGGGCGATTCCTCCGCCGCTTCGGTCGGCATCGACAATTCGGAAGACGGACTTGCCGCGCAACTCGCCGTACTGATTTCACAAAGCACCGGCCGCGCCGTGCGCTGGCGGGCGGCCGGCTTCAATTCGGCAACGTCCGGCCAGATCCGCGACCATGTGCTGCCCAATCTGTCGGCCGATCCGTGGACGCATATCGTGCTGGCCATCGGCACCAACGACACCAAGAATTTTCACTCCGTGCCGCGCTTCAAGAAGGAGTTCGGTGGCCTGCTCTACGGCCTGCGCGCCAAATGGCCGGAAGCGCGCGTGGTGTGGTCGCCGGTGCTGGAGTTCACGCGGGCGCCAGCCATGCCGCCGCTGCTCGGAAAGATCCTTGAGATCCGCGCCACCGACATGAACCGGATGGGCGAACGCCTTTGCCTGGAGCGCGGCGCGGTGCCGGCGTCGCGCCTGCCAATCACCAATCCGGAAGCCGGCTTTGCCTCGGACGGCTTTCACGCCTCGGAAGCAGGCTACCGGGCCTGGGCCGAGCATCTGGTCGGCCCGGTGCTTGGCAATTGAGCAGCGACGACAAGTGCCGTCCTACGTCAAATGCCCGAGCACGGCCGCCAGTGAAATCGCGGCCATGGCGAGCAGTGCCAGCTTCCAGAAATCACCGCGTCGCTTGAGGCCTGGCCAGCCAAGCGGCTTGATCAGTTGAATGACCATGAAACCGACGATGACAAGGGCGAGGAATTTCGTCATGCCGCCTTTGACCAGCAACGCGCCCGGCTGTCAAAGCACGTCGTTCATTGCCTGAGAAAGAACGGACGCCGAGATCCCGAACCGGAACGCGGCGCCCTTTGACCGGCAAACGATCTACTTCAGCGGCTTGAGGCCAGCCTCGATCGAAGCGCGCTTCGGTTCGAGGAATGGCGGCAGGGCGAGGCTTTCCCCCAGCGTTTCCAGCGGCTCGTCGGCGGTGAACCCCGGACCGTCGGTTGCGATCTCGAACAGGATGCCGTTCGGCTCGCGGAAGTAGAGCGAACGGAAATAATAGCGCTCGACCTCGCCGCTCGACGGCAGCCGGAACTCGGCCAGCCGCGCCGTCCATTGATGCAGCGTTTCCTGGTCCGGCGCCCTGAAGGCAACATGGTGAACCGCACCGGCACCTTGCCGTGCCGGCGCCAGTCCCGGCTGCACCAGGACATGCAGCTCCGCCGCCGGCCCGCCCTCGCCCATTTCGAAGACGTGAACCTGGCCCTCCGGCGAGGCATAGTCGCGCGCCTTGCGCATGTTCATCACCGTGGTCACCACCGCCTCGGTGTTGGTGATGTCGGGAACGCTGATGACGATCGGCCCGAGCCCGCGGATCTGGTGCTCGGCCGGTACCGGGCTTTGCGCCCAGGGATGGCTGCCGCCCTTGCCGCCATCGCTGACCAGGCGCAGACGCTGGCCCTCGGGATCTTCGAAGTCCAGT
>NZ_RZQE01000603.1:0-2962 GCF_004022955.1 Mesorhizobium sp. M7A.F.Ca.US.002.01.1.1
CTTCAGCACATAGTACACACGATCTACTTTGCTCCAGCCCAGGATCCGATGCCATTGCGAGTACCGGTCTTGGTGTCGGAAGCCTCAGGCCAGCCGATATCCTTCTGCAGTTCGATCGGCAAGGAACGGATGGCGCGCTCGGTCTGGTAGCGGGCGCGTGCCGCGCTGAATTCGGTCGCGATGCGACCAAGAGACGACAGGATAGACATTTCTTTCTCCTTTGGTGGCTGGCGGGTGCCAGACAGCGCGTTGGTTACGTCGGGTTTGTTTCAACTTCATTTCGTGTCGAATGCAGGTCTGTGTCGGGGTCGTTTCATGGCTGCTTGTGGCAGCTGCCTCATTCGATGGAGTTGACTATCCTCCCAATCTGATGTTCAATCAAACGAAATGGAATGATGTTTTGTATCAGAAAAATTGAAGGTCGGTTGCCATGAACGCCCCGCTCAATCATCCGCTGCCACTGCTCGATCTCGACGTTTTGCGCACTTTCGTGGCGATTGCCGAGACCGGCAGCTTCACCACCGCCGCCAATGCCGTCTTTCGCACGCCTTCGGCCGTCTCCATGCAGATCAAGAAGCTGGAGGACATTCTCGGCCGCTCCGTGTTCGCGCGCGACGCCCGCTCGGTGTCGCTGACCACGGCCGGCGAGATGCTGCTCGGCTATGCCCGCCGGCTGCTGTCGATCAACCGCGAGGTGGTGTCGAAGTTCATCATTCCCGAGATTGTCGGTGTCGTGCGGCTTGGTTCGCCGGACGATTACGGCGAGCGCGTGCTGCCGCATGTGCTGAAGCGTTTCGCGCAGTCGCATCCGTCGATCGCCGTCGACGTCACTATCGACCAGAGCAGCAATCTGCGCCGGCGCATGGACGACCGGGCGCTCGACATCACGCTGCTGACCAATTCCTACAAGACCAGCGCGCTCGGCGCCGAGGTGCTGCTGACCGAGCCGATTGTCTGGGCCGGCGCCAAGGGTGGCTGCGCGCATTTGCGCGAGCCCTTGCCGGTGTCGCTTTGGGAAGAGGGCTGCGCCTGGCGCGCCGGAGCGCTCGATGCGCTTGGCCGCGAGGGCCGCAACTACCGCATCGCCTATATGAGCGCGCACACAGCCGGCCAGCGCGCCGCGATCATGTCCGATCTCGCCGTGGCGCCGCTGCCGAAGTCGTTTCTCGGCAACGACATGGTCGAACTCTGCCCGAAGGACGGCATGCCCGACATCGGCACCTACAATCTGGCGATGGTGGTGGCGCCGGACGCCAGCGCGCCGGTCAAGGCCGTCGCCGACCACATCCGCGCGACCTTCGAAGTGTTCCGGGAAACCGGCAAGTTCTGACCGGCTGGTAAGGACGACAATATAGAGCTACTCCGCCGCTTCGGCGGGGCGCTGTTCAGGCCTTACTCTCGTGTCTTGCACGATCCGGCTCTCCCCGAGAAATTCGACGATGCGCTCGCGGGCGCGCCGGGCCTCCGGCATGTCGATCAGCGGCCAGACGTGGAACATGCCTTCCTCATAGACAAGATCGATTTCAACGCCGGCGGCGCGGGCTTTTTCCGCGAAGATCAGATTGTCGGGCGTCAAAAGATCGCGCGAGCCTGTCAAAAGCAGTGTTCTTGGCAGCACTGACAGATCTCCATAGACCGGGCTGATATGCCAGTCGCTGGGATCGATGCCGGCACTGTACAGACGAATCGCCTCTCGTCCGCCAGCTATGCCCAGCCAAGGGTCGTTGCGTTCCGCCTCGAACACTGCGGGATTGGTGAGCGACACGTCGAGACCCGGCGAAATGAGCACATGTCGTGACGGCAGGGACAGTCCTTCTTCGGCGGCCATCATGGTCAGCACCACAGCCATGTTGCCGCCGGCGGAATCGCCCATGAAGACGATGTCCTCGGCCTCCGTCTCGGCGAGCATCTGCCGGTAAACATCGCCAACCATTCCGAACATGGCGTGGAAATCATGTTCGGGAGCGATTGGATAGATCGGCACCGTGATTGCGTAGCCCAACCGATCCGCCATGTCGGCAATCAGGTGCCAATGATAGGGCGTGATTTCAAAGACATAGGCGCCGCCGTGCAAGTAGAGAATCCGCTTCTGTTCGCCGGACTTGGGTGGGATTTCGTATACGGGGAAGCCATCGACCGTATGCATCTCGATGTCGAGACGCTGGTGTAGCGAGGCGGGCGGCCGGTGGTTCTCGGTCTTGCGCGCGGCCGCGATCCAGCGCTGCAGATTTTCCGGACTGGCAAATGCCTGCTTACGGCTGTGCCGCAAGACAAAAGACACGACATGGCTTTTCAAACTTGGCATGCGAATACACGAACTTCGGCCAAAGCCGACTAAGAGAACCCCCTAGATCGAAAGATTGTGCCGTGGCTGAAAATGTCAAGATTTGCGCCCGCGTCTACACGGCGGTTTGATCCGCGCCGCAGTGGTCAGCGACGCGGTAAAAGTGCGGCTCGCAGCCGGTTGCTGGTGGTCGCCGGGGACATGCGAGGTTCCCGGCGCATGCCGAGCAATTTGCATTTGTCGGCGAAGGTCATCAGCGCGCGGCGCTCCAGATAGCGTTGCTGAGGGATGCCCTTTCACTGGATCGCGGCGACACCGGCCAGCCGATGTCCTTCTGGATTTCGGGCGGCAGGCTGTTCAGCAGGCGCCGCGCCTTGCTGCGGTCATGGGCTTGTCTGATGGCGGTGCCATAGCGGCTCAGGCTTTCGAGCATTGACATCGTTGTCTCCCCTGGAGCGTTGCAGCGGCTGAAAGATATTTCCTGCCTGCCGTTCGATGCCGGTTGAATGCGCCTGCCATGTATCTGGCGAATTTCACGAAAACAGCGTTTTGGTTTCCGGATCAGACGATCCGGAAACATTTGCATGCAAATGAGTTTCGAAAGGTGTTGGCGGGGGCGGGCCGCTTATTCCCGTCCACGCCTCCGCCCCTCGTGGCCTTCGCGCGAACCCCGGCCCG
>NZ_RZQE01000604.1:0-2953 GCF_004022955.1 Mesorhizobium sp. M7A.F.Ca.US.002.01.1.1
TCTCGCGTGATAAGTCGATCTCGCACCGTTCCTTCATGTTCGGCGGCCTCGCCTCCGGCGAGACCCGCATCACCGGCCTGCTCGAAGGCGAGGACGTGATGCGCACGGGCGCGGCCATGAAGGCAATGGGCGCGCATATCGAGAAGAACGGCGACGAGTGGGTGATCCGCGGCACCGGCAACGGCGCGCTGCTGCAGCCGGAAGGCCCGCTCGATTTCGGCAATGCCGGCACCGGCTCGCGGCTGACCATGGGCCTTGTCGGCACCTATGACATGGAGACGACCTTCATCGGCGATGCCTCGCTGTCGGGCCGGCCGATGGGCCGTGTGCTGGAACCCTTGCGCCAGATGGGCGTGCAGGTGCTGAAGGCGACGCCGGGCGACCGCATGCCGATCACACTGCATGGACCCAAGCATGCCGCACCGATCACCTATCGCGTGCCGATGGCCTCGGCGCAGGTGAAGTCCGCAGTGCTGCTCGCCGGCCTCAACACGCCCGGCATCACCACGGTGATCGAGCCGGTGATGACACGCGACCACACCGAAAAGATGCTGAAGGGGTTTGGCGCCAATCTGTCGGTCGAAACCGACGAGCGTGGCGTGCGCCACATCTTCATCGAAGGCCAGGGCAAGCTGACCGGCCAGACCATCGCCGTGCCGGGCGACCCGTCCTCAGCCGGCTTCCCGCTGGTGGCCGCCCTGATCGTGCCGGGTTCGGACATCACGATCGAAAACGTACTGATGAACCCGACCCGCACCGGCCTGCTTTTGACGCTGCAGGAGATGGGCGGCAACATCGACATCCTCAACCCGCGCAATGCCGGCGGCGAGGATGTCGCCGACCTGCGGGTACGTTACTCCGAGCTCAAGGGCGTCATCGTGCCGCCCGAGCGGGCGCCGTCGATGATCGACGAGTATCCGGTGCTGGCGGTCGCTGCGAGCTTCGCCGAGGGCGAAACGCTGATGCAGGGGCTGGAGGAGTTGCGGGTGAAGGAATCCGACCGGCTGTCGGCCGTCGCCAACGGGCTGACGCTCAACGGCGTCGACTGCACCGAAGGCGAAGCTTCGCTTGCCGTGCGCGGCAAACCGGGCGGCAAGGGCCTTGGCGGCCATCCCAATGGCAAGGACACCACCGTGCAGACCCATCTCGATCACCGCATCGCCATGAGCTTTCTGGTCATGGGGCTGGCGACGGAAAAGCCGGTGACCATTGACGACGCCGCCATGATCGCGACCAGCTTTCCGGAGTTCATGGGGCTGATGACGGCGCTGGGCGCGGAGATCGGGTGACGGTCGTGGCAACCAATAGCCTTGGTACGTTGGCAGGCCAGCGCCCAACCCTTTCGGCGGTCTGCCAATGACACACGTCTTCACCATCGCCATCGACGGCCCCGCCGGCGCCGGCAAGGGCACCCTCGCCCGCCGGCTGGCCGACCACTACCGCCTCAACCTGCTCGACACCGGCCTCACCTACCGTGCCGTGGCCTATGCGCTCATCCAGCACGCGCTGCCGCTCGACAATGTCTCGGCGGCTGAAACCGCTGCCCGCCAGGTCGATCTGGCAAAGCTCGACCGGACGGTCTTGTCGGCGCATGCGGTCGGCGAGGCGGCCTCCAAGGTCGCAGTGTACCCGACCGTGCGGCGCATCCTCGTCGAAAAGCAGCGCGACTTCGCCAAGACACCGCCGGGTGCGGTGCTCGATGGGCGCGACATCGGCACCGTGGTGTGCCCCGACGCCGACATCAAACTCTATGTGACGGCGAGCGCCGAGGTGCGAGCACAGCGCCGGCTGGCCGAGATCGAGAGCATCGGCGGGACCGCTGATTTTACCGAGATCCTCGCCGATATCATGCGCCGCGACCAGCGCGACATGGGCCGTGCCGACTCACCTTTGAAGCCGGCCGCCGACGCGCACTTGCTTGATACCAGCGAAATGGCTATAGAAGCCGCGTTTCTTGCAGCCATGGCGATCATCGATGACGTCTTGGCCAAGAGAGACTAGGTCTGATCCGGGTTTTTCCCTCGTCTTTCCGTTGTCGGAGGCGAAGAAAATACCCATATCGGGCACGAACCAGCCTGCCAGCATTCTACATGCGCCGGAATTGCCGCTTAAAGAGCGGCCCAGGGCTTTTGTAGCCCGGAACGCCGGCAGGCCAACGCAACGCTAACCCACGGCGCCCGTCCCGCTTCCAGATGCGGGGCACTCCAGGAGAAACAATGTCAGCTGCAAATCCCACTCGCGATGATTTCGCGAGCCTGCTCGAAGAATCATTCACCACCGGTCACTCCGGCGAAGGCCAGGTCGTCAAGGGCACGATCACGGCGATCGAAAAGGACATGGCCATCATCGACGTCGGCCTCAAGGTCGAAGGCCGCGTGCCGCTGAAGGAATTCGGCGTCAAGGGCAAGGACACTACCCTCAAGGTTGGTGACACCGTCGAAGTCTATGTCGAGCGCATTGAAAACGCGCTTGGCGAAGCAATGCTTTCCCGTGAGAAGGCCCGTCGCGAAGAGAGCTGGGTCCGCCTCGAAGAGAAGTTCACCAAGGGTGAGCGCGTCGAAGGCGTTATCTTCAACCAGGTCAAGGGCGGCTTCACGGTCGACCTCGACGGCGCCGTGGCCTTCCTGCCGCGCAGCCAGGTCGATATCCGCCCGATCCGCGACGTCTCCCCGCTGATGCACAACCCGCAGCCCTTCGAGATCCTCAAGATGGATCGCCGCCGCGGCAACATCGTGGTGTCTCGCCGTACCGTGCTCGAAGAGAGCCGCGCCGAACAGCGTTCGGAAATCGTGCAGAACCTCGAAGAAGGCCAGGTTGTCGAAGGCGTCGTCAAGAACATCACCGATTACGGTGCGTTCGTCGACCTCGGCGGCATCGACGGCCTGCTGCATGTCACCGACATGGCATGGCGCCGCGTCAACCATCCGACCGAAATCCTCAACATCGGTCAGAC
>NZ_RZQE01000605.1:0-2953 GCF_004022955.1 Mesorhizobium sp. M7A.F.Ca.US.002.01.1.1
TCATGAAGGTGTTCTGGGCGCTCATGACGATGACCGGCAGTTCCGGCCTCGCCTTCTTGATGCGCGGCAGCATGTCGAAGGCGTTTTCGTCCGGCATCACCACATCGGTGATGACAAGATCGCCCTCGCCCGCCGCCACCCAGCGCCACAAAGTCGAAGCATTGGAGGTGACGCGCACCTCGTGGCCGACGCGCGAAAGCGCCTGGTTGAGGACAGTGCGGATCGCCGCATCGTCGTCGGCGACGAGAATATTGCCGCGAACGGTCATTTGCGGTCTCCTTCACCGTCTTCATCGGCGCCGTATGGCGCTTCTTTCCAGGCCGGCATCAGGATGCGGAATGTGGTCCCGCGCGGCGTCGATTCGCATTCGATGATGCCGCCATGTTCGCCGACGATTTTGGCGACCAGCGCCAGCCCCAGCCCCGAGCCGTTCGGCTTGGTGGTGATGAACGGGTCGAACAGGATCGGCAGGATATCTTCCGAGACGCCGGAACCATTGTCACGCACGCAAAATTCCAGCGGCAGCGACACGCGGTCCTGCGTGCCCGGAACGGAAACACGGATGCCTGGCCGGAAGGCGGTCGACAGCATGATCTCGCCCTGCGGGTCACTGCCGATCGCCTCGGCGGCGTTCTTGACCAGGTTGAGGAACACCTGGATCAACTGGTCGCGGTTGGCAAACACCGGAGGCAACGAAGGATCATAGTCCTCCAATATCTTGATTCTCTTGGCAAAACCGTTCTTGGCAATGGCCTTCACATGGTCGAGCACGACATGGATGTTGACGGGGTAGCGGTCGATCGGCCGCTCGTCGGAAAACACCTCCATGCGATCGACCAGCGACACGATGCGGTCGGTCTCGTCGGTGATCAGCCGCGTCAGCGCACGGTCTTCGTCGGAAGCCGACAGTTCCAGCAACTGGGCAGCGCCGCGGATGCCGGAGAGCGGGTTCTTGATCTCATGGGCAAGCATCGCCGCCAAGCCGGTGACCGAGCGCGCCGCACCGCGATGCGTCATCTGCCGGTCGATCTTGTCGGCCATCGACCGTTCCTGGAACATAACCACCACCGAGCCCGGAAATTCCGGTACCGGCGCGACATAGAGATCGACGACCTTCTCGATGCCGAGACGCGGCGACGACACGTCGACCCGATACTCGTTGACCGGTGCCAGGCGCTCGCGCACCTGGTCGACCAGCGTCAGCAGCGGGCTGCCGAAGGGAATGAGTTTTGACAGCGTGTTGCGGGCGAGCATGGTCGCGCTTGAACGAAAGAAGTCCTCCGCGTCGGCGTTGGCAAAGGTGATGAAGCCTTCCTCGCTGATCATGATCACCGGGCGGCGGATGGTGTTGAGCACGATCTGGGCGGCATCCGCCATTTCAGCGCCTTGGCCGGCGGCGGCGTTCATGCGGCACTCCGCAGGGTCAAAGGTTGCGGATCGCGCGAAAACACATCGCGCAGCAAGGCAATGACGCGCGCGGGCTCGAATGCGGTCAGTACGGCCTTTCGGCTGTCGTCGGCGACGCCGCCTGCATGCCGATCAAGATACCAGCCGAGATGCTTGCGCGCCTGGCGCAGGCCGCTTTCGGCGCCGTAGAGCGCCAGCATATCCTCATAGTGGGCCACGATGTAGTCGGCGAGCGCCGTCGGGTTCTGTGGAATATTTGGCGTCATTTCGCCTGTCGCTGCGGCCGCAATGCCACCTGCGATCCAGGGCGCGCCATAATGGGCACGGCCGATCATCACGGCGTCGGCACCCGATTGATCGAGAATGTCGGCCGCTTCCGCCGGCGAAGAGACGTCACCATTGGCGACGACCGGGATGGACACGGCTTCCTTGACGCGGGCGATGGCGCGCCAGTCGGCCTTGCCCTGATAGAACTGGCAGCGCGTTCGGCCGTGCACGGTCACCATGCTGACACCGGCCTGCTCGGCGCGCCGCGCCAGCATCGGCGCGTTGAGCGCGCCTTCGTCCCAGCCAAGCCGCATCTTGACCGTCACTGGCACCTCGACCGCGCCGACAACGGCGTCGATCAGCGACAGTGCGTGGTCGAGATCCAGCATCAATGCCGAGCCGGCATAACCGCCGGTGACCTTCTTGGCCGGGCATCCCATGTTGATGTCGATAATGTCGGCGCCCTCGCCGGCGGCGATTCTGGCACCTTCGGCCATGTGCATCGCCTCACGGCCGGCCAGCTGAACCATATGGACGGGCAGGCCGGAGTGGCGTATGCGCAGGTTGAAACCGGCCCTGCCCTTGGCGAGCTCGCCGCTGGCAACCATTTCGGACACGACCAGGCCCGCGCCATGCGCGTGGGCACGCTGCCGGAACGGCTCGTCCGTAATGCCCGACATCGGCGCGAGGAACACGCGATTGCGGAGTTTCACGCCGCCGACGTTAAGCGGCGCGGCCAATTTGGTCAAATTAACCATGCACAAAAACCAAGCATCTTCATTCGTTGCACATTCTCTAGCCATATCGGCCGCAATGTGCAACGCGGAATGACGCCACATTAAGGCGCAATTGGGAAAATGCTGGCCTTCGGGATTGGGTGTGGCCAAAGCGCCGCGCGCCCCGTGGGACGCGCAAAGGACGCTTTGGGATTCATATTTGACGCACGATCTTTGCCGAAAACCGATTACACTTTTCGGGATCGTGCGCTAAGCCAATCTGCAATGACTGACGCAAGTGAAAATCACGTTTCGAGTGCGGATGGCAAGGTCGCGGTGGTAATCGTCGCGGCCGGCCGTGGTGCGCGCGCCGGACAGGCCAACGGACCGAAGCAATATCAACACATTGGCGGCTTTGCCGTTATCGCACACACGCTTGACATTTTTCTGGCCCACCCGCGGACCAGCGAGATCGTCGTCGCCATTCATGCTGACGACCATGAACTGTTCCGGCAGGCGGCGGGCACCAACGCCGAGCGCGTTAGCGCCGTTATCGGCGGGGG
>NZ_RZQE01000606.1:0-2939 GCF_004022955.1 Mesorhizobium sp. M7A.F.Ca.US.002.01.1.1
CTGTTAACCTAAAACTTCTTGCCGGGCTTTCCGAATCGGAGCTTAATGGCGCTTGTTGAATAATTTCATCGCAAAAAGCACCAATTCAGGTTTTCGACGAGAATGAATATCGCCATGCGGCTACCGAGCTTCGAGTTCGATGAGAAAATCCTCGAGCAGGGTGCTGAGATATCACGGCGCCTTAACCAGCTTCGGATGGAGAAATTTCCCCCCGATGCGGCGAAGACGCTGCGTTCGTTTTCGATGGCAGAAGTCGCTCACTATCTTGGTGTCTCGCAGAACAATCTGAAGCGCCTTCATCTGGAGGGCAAGGGCCCCCTGCCCGAGCAGATCCCATCGGGACGCCGGTCCTACACTGCCCAGCAGATGCTTGAGCTGCGCCATTTCCTGGACCAGCATGGCAGGACCGAAGTCAAGAAGTATGTCCCGCACCGCAAGTCCGGCGACAAGCTCCAGGTCGTTGCTGTCGTCAACTTCAAGGGGGGCAGTGGCAAGACAACGACTGCCGCCCACCTCGCCCAGCATCTGGCCTTGACCGGCCACCGTGTTCTTGCAATCGATCTCGATCCTCAAGCCTCACTGTCGGCCCTGCATGGCTTCCAGCCGGAACTTGATAACAACCTCTCGCTCTATGAGGCGATTCGTTACGATGACGAACGCCGCTCGATTGCGGACGTAATCCTTCCGACGAATTTTCCAGGTCTCGATATCATCCCCGCCAATCTCGAATTGCAGGAATACGAATACGACACGCCCCTCGCCATGCAGGATAAGACGTCAAATGCCGGGCGCCAGTTCTTCACGCGCATGGCGAAGGCGTTAACGGAGGTCGACGATCGCTATGACGTTGTCGTGGTTGATTGCCCGCCCCAGCTTGGCTACCTGACGTTGACGGCCATGTCGGCGGCGACGTCGGTTCTCATTACAGTTCATCCGCAGATGCTCGACCTGATGTCTATGAGCCAGTTCCTGCTCATGCTCGGCGGCATATTGAAAACCATCAAGGCCGCCGGTGCGGCAATCGAGCTCGATTGGTTTCGATATCTGATCACACGCTACGAGCCGACGGATATCCCGCAGGCGCAGATGGTAGGCTTCATGCAGTCCATGCTTGCCGGCCAGATCCTGGAGAATCCGATGTTGAAGTCGACGGCGATTTCGGACGCGGGTCTCACCAAGCAGACGCTCTACGAGGTGGAGAAGTCGGCCTTTACCCGTTCCACCTACGACCGTGCACTGGAATCCCTCGATGCGGTCAATGCTGAAATCGCGACGCTGATCCATCGTGCGTGGGGACGGTCATGACGGCGAAGTTTACGGCAGTAAAAACTGGAAATTTTGTCTTTGAAATCAAATCGCTAACCGCGATTGGAGGCGGTTAAATGGCACGCAGGGACATTTTCGGCAGTGTGTTGGGCCCTGCGACGGCAGTGGCTGATGCGAAGGACGTATCCGGGTATGCCGTTCGCGGGGCGTCGCGCTCCATCATGCAATCCTTCGAGGAGCTCTCCAAGAGCTCGGTCGTGGATCTCGATCCGGCATTTGTGGACACCTCCTTCGTTTCGGATCGCCTGGACGAAGACGATGAGGCATATCAGGAGTTGCTTGCGGCCATTCGGGAAAGAGGACAAGATTCTCCGATCCTGGTCAGGCCTCATCCTGAGCTCTCCGGTCGCTTTCAGACCGTCTTCGGGCATCGGCGCGTCAAGGTTGCCCGCCAGCTGGGACGGCCAGTACGCGCGGTCGTCAAGAAGATGGGCGATGAGGATCATGTTATTGCCCAGGGCCAAGAGAACGCCGCAAGGGCCAATTTGTCCTTCATCGAAAGGACCCTGTTTGCCGATCGCATTCTCAAGCGCGGCCACACGCCCGACACGGTGAAGTCGGCTTTGGCGCTCGATGACACGACCTTCTCGAAGATGCGTTCTGTTACCAGCAACATTCCAGAGCCAGTCATTGTGGCCATTGGCGCCGCCAAGACTGTTGGTCGGGACAGGTGGTGGCAGCTCGCCAAGCTCATGGAGCATCCGGATAGCGCGGGCAGGGCGGCCGACTATGTGGCAAGTCCAGAGTTCGCCACGTCAGGCAGTGACGCACGATTTGCGCGTCTGTTCGACTTCATGAGCGCGCCGGCAAAACGCGCGCCAGCAGCATCGAAGACACAGGAAAAGGCTTGGGCACCGCACGACAGATCCGTGCGAGCCAAGATCACCGACACAGGAAAAGTGTTTACGCTTGCCCTGAAGGCCAAGGAAGCCTCGCCGTTCGGAGCGTTCATAACCGATCGGCTGGACGAGCTTTTCGAGGCTTTTCGGCAATCGGAAACAGCCAAGAAAACAGGAGACTGAAACCGCAAAAGAAAAAGGCCCCCGAACGTCGCCGTCGCGGAAGCCCTTCTCGTCTGTAGCAAGCTGAGAATCGCACTTCCCCGAATCACTGTCAAGAGTCGTGGCGCCATTTCGGCGAGCAGATTTCTTTTGCCTGATTGAAAGGTGAGGGAAATGGAGAGTGGGTTTGCGACGACGCCCTTCGGGCGGCGGCCGATGACGCTTGCGTTGGTGAAAGCCAACACGGCGTCAAGGCAGATACCTCAGGGGTCTGTCGTCGAGAAATGGCAGGTTTATCGGTGGCTGTGCGAGGGCAAGTCGATTGTCGGCGTCGGCGATCGCGCCCTGGCGGTGCTCAGCGGGCTTTTGACGTTTTATCCAGACGACCAGATCAGCGAGGAAAACGGGTTGATGGTCTTTCCGTCCAACGCTCAGCTATCGCTGCGGGCGCACGGCATGGCCGATTCCACGCTGCGCAGGAACCTGGCGGAACTGGTAAGTTGCGGCCTCATCATCCGCAGGGACAGCGCCAACGGCAAAAGATTTGCCCGCAAAGGGCCGGGCGGGGCTGTGGTGGAGGCCTTCGGCTTCTCCCTGGCCCCGTTGATCACC
>NZ_RZQE01000607.1:0-2934 GCF_004022955.1 Mesorhizobium sp. M7A.F.Ca.US.002.01.1.1
CGCTCGCAGCGCGAGGCGCGCAACCCGAAACTGTCGGATCCGGTCGCGGCCGACGGGGATCGTGAGCAAGCGTACCGCGCGCAAACCTCGCCGCGGACACAGCCTAGTGCCGCCGAAACCGCTGGCGCTCGTCGCGCCGATCATACATCGGAACCTTACGCTGCAGGCGACGCATCGTTATCCCGAAACGACGGCACGGACAGCCAGCAGTGGAAGCCGCTGATCGATCCGATGCAGGTGGTGCGCGGTGTCGGCAAGTCGAAGCTGCTGATCGTGACGACGACACTGCTGGGCGCCGCGCTCGGCGTCACCATCGCGCTGTCGACGCCGAAGAAATATGAGGCCACCACCGAACTGATCGTCGACCCGCGCGACCTGAAGCTCACCGATCGGGACCTCACCCAGTCGGTCGTCGCTTCCGACGCCACGCTGGCCATCGTCGAGAACCAGGTCCGGGTGCTGACATCAGGCACTGTTCTCAACAAGGTCGTCGACAAGCTCAATCTGGTCAATGATCCGGAATTCAATGGGCAAGGCAGCGGCGGCCTCAGTGTCATGTCGCTCATTCGCTCCGTCCTGTCCCGCAATGATGGGCCGGGGGGTGTCGACGACAGCCGTCGCCGCGCGCTTGCTGTCGGCAATCTGGCTGAGAGCCTTTCGGTCGAGCGCGGCGGCAAGACCTTCGTCATCACCGTCAGCGCCACCACGCAGAATGGCGAGAAATCAGCGCTCATCGCCAACACGATGACGGATGTCTTCCTGCAGACTTTCGGCCAGATACAGTCGGACACCGCAGGCCGCGCCACCGACGAACTGACGGCCAGGCTCGACGAGTTGCGCAAGGGCGTCGAGGCAGCCGAGCGCAAGGTCGAGGATTTCAGGGCCACGCACGATCTCGTTGACGCGCAGGGCCATCTCATCAGCGACGACGAGATGCTGAAACTCAACGAGCAGCTGTCGGTCGCGCGCGCCCGGACCCTGGAACTCAACGCCCGGGCGGCCTCGGCGCGTTCGGTCGACGTCAATTCGGTTCTCACCGGTACCTTGCCGGAGGAGATCAACTCCAACACGATGAGCGATCTGCGTTCGCAATATGCGTCGCTCAAGCAGGAAGCTGACCGCGCCGCCATCCGGCTCGGCCCGCGTCACCCCGAACTCCAGGCGATCAATGCCCAGATTGCCGGCGCACGCGACCGCATCGCCTCGGAGCTGCGCCGCATCGGCTCGTCGCTGCAGGTCGACCTCAAGCGCGCCGTCCAGCTCGAACAGGATCTCGCCTCTCGCCTGGCGCAGCTGAAGGTCCGCAGCGGCGACGTCAACAGCGACCTCGTGTCGATGCGCGAACTGGAGCGCGAGGCGACCGCCAAGCGTTCCGTCTACGAACAGTACCTGCTGCGCGCCAAGGAGACCGGCGAGCAGAAGGACATCAACACCGCCAACATCAATGTGATCTCGAAGGCCTTCGCGCCGCTCGAGCCGAACGGGCCGTCGCGGGTCGTGGTCGCGCTCGCCGGCCTGTTGCTGGGTTTCGCCTCCGGCATTGGCCTCGGAGCCATGCGTGGCGCCTATGAGAGCCTGCGTGACACCGCCAATTCGCGCTCGCGTCGCGACCATGGCGCGGACGAACGCCGGACGCCTTACGAAGACAAGGCATATCGGGCAGCGCCGCCGCCGGCGCCGCCATTACCACCAGCGCCGCAGCCATCGACACCCCCGCCTGCATCACCACCGCCGGCCGTGCCACCGCCTGTCCAGCAAGCCGAGGCCTCGCCGGCAGAAGGTCCCGGCCGGATCGGTGCCTTGCTGTCGAGGCTGCACAAGTCCGTCTCCCGCAGGCCATCCCGGGAGGAGCCGTTCGATACCGTCGAATGGGCCTCTGCCGAAAACGGGGAGCCAACGCAGGATCCGCAATACCGCGCCTATCCCCGGCCGGCGCCGGCCTTCGAGCCCCGGCAGGCGGCCGCGACAGCATACCCGGCACCACCTTTCCAGCCCGGCGGCCATCCGCAGCAGACGGCGCAGCCGCCACTGCCGCCTCCCATGATGACGCAGCGGCCATATTCCGGGCCGCAGCTCTATCCCTACGCGCAGCCATTAGGCTACGCGCAGCAGCCGGGCTATCCCTATCCGCAATCGATGCCGGCCGCCAATGCCGGGCAGCAGTCCGATCCGGCTCAGCCCGCTTCCGAGTCCTATCCACAGCCGCCCGTCGCGCAGCAGCAGGCGCCTCAGCCTCATCAGCGATCGGCGGAGCCGTCGCAGGCCGTGGAGGATGCCGAGCAGCAAGCGCCAATCGAGGAAATCCGCGCCAGCCTGCGCGAATTCCGCGAAGCGGTTCGCGAACTGACCGAGAGCCGCACGCGCCGCCGCTACTTCTGAGCCACAAAAATCTGCGCGGTGCCGTACAAAAACATGCCGGTTTCGCGTAAACGGCATGGGACGGCGCTTTGGCGGGATTGCATGTTGGATTTTTCGTGAAGATGCCACGCTGTGAAAGATCGAAAAGCGCGTCGCTTCCGGAAGCGACGCGCTTGGGCATTCTGGTGTTGAGGGTGGTCCATGGCTGAAGTGATTGATGGCAAGAGCGTTGCCGGGGACGTTGTGGGGACGGTCAAGACCCTGACGGCTGAACTTGTCGCCAAGGGCAAGGCCAAGCCCGGTCTTGCCGTGGTCATCGTCGGCGAGGATCCGGCCAGTCAGGTCTATGTCGCGTCCAAGTCGCGCACCGCCAAGGAATGCGGCTTTCATTCCGTCCAGCATACGCTGCCGGCCGAAACCTCCGAAGAGGCATTGCTGAAGATCATCGGCGACCTCAACGCCGATCCGGCCATCAATGGCATCCTCGTGCAGCTTCCTCTGCCGGCCCACATTGACGCCGGCAAGATCATCCAGACCATCGCGCCGGAAAAGGATGTCGACGGCTTCCACTTCATC
>NZ_RZQE01000608.1:0-2926 GCF_004022955.1 Mesorhizobium sp. M7A.F.Ca.US.002.01.1.1
CCAGCAGGACCAGCGAACCGCAGTTCATGATGCTGATGATGGCGGTCATGGTCAGGGCTGTTCTGCGGATCATGACCCGAAACTGGCCGATCGCATGCCACTCGTGGTCCTCGACCGCCTTGCGGGTGGCGGCCTGTGTCCAGGCGGTGGCCACCGACAAGGGCAGCAGCAGAGCGGCCTCCAGTGCGGGCGCTAGCCAGCGCGGCCCGAATGAGAGATTGTTGATGACCAGAAGCTGCAGGCAGATGATCACGAGAACGGCCGCACGGGCCATCCAGAAATCGAGCGCACGGTAGTGGATGATGGCATGGTGGTGGCGCATTTATCAAATCCTGGATGCTTTTTTGGGGACGGGAACCGGTCAGGCGTAGGCGACGCCTGCCGCGATCACGCCCGGTGCGCCGTGCCCGGCATGTTCAGGGCGCTCCGGGACGGCGTGTTCCATTGTTGTCCTGCTGGCATGTGATGATGAGAGAGGCGGCATGGTGGCGCGAAACTCTGCCTCAATCTTGGTTTTGCCATGGTCACCCAAGTATACATTTTCGTAAGCTTCGAGTTCTGGGCTGTTCCAAAAACCGTCCGGTGTGATTTATCCACCGCATGACGCGAATCGACGAACCCATGAACGGTTGGCTGCCGGTCGGCAGTTCTGTTCCAGGCGACTGGCGGCAGTCGTCGATCTGGCAGGGGCTGACGCGCTATCCAGAAGCCGGCCTAGCGCTTTTATGCCTGACACAGATCCTGTGCTGGACCGTGGCGCCCGCGCTTGTCGACGTGTCACCGCCCAACGATGTCGTCGAAGGCTTCATGTGGGGCCGCGAATGGGTGCTGTTGACCTACAAGCATCCACAGCTTCCCGGCTGGCTGCTCGAGATCAGCCATCTTCTGACCGGATCGTTCCGCTGGCCGCAATATCTCGTGGCTCAGCTAACGATCTCGGCCACTTTCGTGCTAGTCTATCTGCTGGCCCGCGACATGCTCGGGCGAACCCGCGCGCTGGCCGCCGTGCTTCTGATGCCGTCGCTCTATTTCTTCGGCTGGCCGACCCCACAGTTCAATCATGACTACGCGCAGATGCCCTTCTGGGCCGCTATCTGCTGGCTGTTGTGGCGTGCGGGCCGTGGTGGTGGGCCGGGCTGGTGGCTGGCGCTCGGGCTGGTGTCGAGCGTCGGGCTCTATGCCAAGCTTTCCACCGGCCTATTATTGCTTTTCGGGGCGATCTGGCTGCTGTCGGACACACGCGCACGCAGTCGGCTCGCCACGCCCTGGCCATGGCTCGGGCTCGCGGTTTTCGGCGCTGTCGCCGCTCCACTGGCCGCCGAACTCTGCCGCGTCGATTTCCTGCCGCTGACCTATGCCGCCTGGCGCGATCAGTGGGTGGTGGCCCATCGCTCCCGCTTTTATTATATCGGCGTCCAGATGGCCGGGCTCGGCGGCTTTCTTCTGGTGCTGGCGATATCAGGGCTGCTGCGGCGCTCGCCCGCGCCGCAAAAGCCCGTCGGGCGCGGCACGCTGGTCTATCTCTTGTGGATGGGGGTTGGCCCGGCGATCCTCGTCATGGTGGCGTCCCTGTTCACCGGCGCCGGCGAGGCCTGGGGCGCGCCGATGTACAATCTTGCTGGCGTTGTGGCGCTCGCCTTGCTGGGCCATCGCCTCGGCGCCATCGAGATGCGAAAGCTGGCGATCTGCGCGCTCATCTCCATTGTCGGCATATCCGGTGCCTATGCGGGCATCCGCTGGACGAAATGCAATCTGCGTGGGCGCATGGACGCCGTCTGCTGGCCGGCGCAAAAGATCTCGGATGAGGCAGAGGCTGTCTGGCACGCTGCGACGCCCGATCGGCTCGACATCGTCGGCGGCCATGCCCTTATTGCGCCGCTGGCGGGCCTCAATGCCTATGACAAGCCGTCGATCTTCACCGAACTGAACATGCAGTACGCCCCCTGGATCACCAAGGAGCGGCTGCGCGAGCATGGCATATTGCTGGTCTGGCCCGGGCGCGATGTGCCATCTTATCTGCAGGCGTGGGTGGGCGACATCCCGGTCAAAACCGTTCTTTTCGACTGGTCGCTCAAGGCGCCGCCGGTGGCGATCAGCTTCGCCGCCATTCCGCCTGGCGCGCGGCAGTTGCCGGGTGCTATCGACGGCCTCGCCCGACCGAGCAACTGAAGCAGATCCGCCGGTCCGCTGGACGAAGCAGGTGACAATGCCCATCTATGTCCAGACAAACTTGCCTTTGAGGAGACGTGATATGGCGACTTCGACCGAACGCGCAGTCCTTGCCGGTGGCTGCTTCTGGGGTATGCAGGATTTGATACGGCGCTATCCCGGCGTCATTTCCACCCGTGTTGGCTACAGCGGCGGCGACGTGCCCAACGCCACCTACCGCGACCACGGCAGCCATGCCGAAGCCATCGAGATCAATTTCGATCCGGCCATCATAAGCTATCGCACGCTGCTGGAACGCTTCTTCCAGATCCACGATCCGACGACCCGCAACCGTCAGGGCAACGATGTCGGGATGAGCTATCGCTCGGCTATCTACTACACCAGCGACGAACAGAAGCGCATCGCCGAGGACACGATCGCCGATGTCGATGCCTCGGGCCTGTGGCCGGGCAAGGTCGTCACCGAAGTCGCACCCGTTGGCCCCTTCTGGGAAGCCGAGCCCGAGCATCAGGACTATCTGGAGAAATATCCCAACGGATACACCTGCCACTTCGTCAGGCCGGGGTGGAAGCTGCCGGTTCGGGAAAAAGCGGTGCCGTAGATACACTGATACGACAGGATTTGAGAAGCCGCGGAGCGCTCGCTCCGCGGCTTCTTTTCATTGCAATTCCTACTTGCCGCAATGGTTGTCGTTAACTGTCGGCGCGGTGGTGCCCGGCGACGTACCACTGGCATCGGGCTGTGCGCCCTGCGGATG
>NZ_RZQE01000609.1:0-2912 GCF_004022955.1 Mesorhizobium sp. M7A.F.Ca.US.002.01.1.1
CTCCTCTCGTTGACAGGCAAGCCGCGCCGACAAACCGCCGCGCTGATGCGCCGCAGTCGCAAAACCGCAACGGAAGCTTGAAATACTGCCCGGCGAGCGCCCAGATTGGAGGGCGCGGCGCAGGAACCCGGCTTAGTGAGAGACAACGAACCCTACCCCGATATCCCGTTCATCGGACGCTGGCACTATTCGCGTGCCGAGATGATCGCTGACGGTATCGTCCACGCGGTCGGCATCGTGCTGGCGATATCGGCCGGTTCCGCGCTGCTGGCGCTGGCGGCGTTTCGTGTCGGACCCGGCGAATACATCGCCGCCGCCTTCTACGTGGTTTCGCTGCTCACCGTGCTCTCGGTGTCGATGACCTACAATCTGTGGCCGGTCTCGTCGCCGGCAAAATGGGTGTTGCGGCGTTTCGACCACGCCGCGATCTATCTGCTGATCGCCGCGACCTATACGCCTTTCCTGGCGCAGCTCGAAGGCTCGCCGCTGGCGCGCTGGATGATCGTGCTGGTCTGGACCGCGGCAGCGCTGGGCATTGCCGTCAAGGTGTTCTTTCCCGGCCGTTTCGACCGGCTGGCGATCGGCTTCTATCTCGCCATTGGCTGGAGCGGCATCATCCTGGTCAAGCCGCTTGTCCAGACGCTACCGACGACATCGATAGCGCTGATCGTTGCCGGCGGCATCGTCTACTCCTGCGGCGTCATCTTCTTCGCCTGGAAGGGGCTGCGCTTCCACAATGCGCTGTGGCACGGTTTCGTCGTCACCGGCGCCAGCCTGCATCTGGCCGCCATGGTCGACTGTCTGGTCATCAATCGCCTCTGACACTATCGACGCGGCAATATTGCCAAGCGCCATTCAATTTGGTCACAATTCCGTTTAGAGTCGCGGTTTACGTGATCGGCGGCGGCATCGGAAACGGGGCACGGATGGCTTTTCTCAGATCCTTCGGCATGGGCAGACGTTCTGATGTCCTGATCTACGACCCGCATAAATTATCGAGCCCGCAGGTCTTTCTGCTGACCATGGTGATCTTCCTGGTCATCGTCGCCTTCATCGCCGCCATCCTCACCCGACAGATCTCAACCGCCTTTGGCAGCAATCCCGGCCTCAATGGCCTGATCGTCGGCGTGCTGGTGGTCGGCATCCTTTTGGCCTTCGCCCAGGTTGGGCGACTGTTTCGCGAAGTGCGCTGGGTCAACTCCTTCCGTGCCGGCTCGGAGACGACCGAACCGGTGCTGCTGGCGCCGATGAAGGCGATGATCGGCCGTTCCTCGGCGATGGCCTTCTCGACCAGTTCGATGCGCACCATGCTCGATTCCATCGCCACGCGCCTCGACGAAAGCCGCGACACCTCGCGCTATCTCGTCGGCCTGCTGGTGTTCCTCGGCCTGCTCGGCACCTTCTGGGGACTGTTGAACACCATCGGCTCGATCCGCGAAACCATCGAATCGCTCGATCCCGGCACCGGTGACGCCGCCGCGGTGCTCGATTCCCTGAAGCAGGGGCTTTCGGCGCCGCTGGCCGGCATGGGCACCGCCTTCTCGTCCTCGCTGTTCGGCCTCTCCGGCTCGCTGGTGCTCGGCTTCCTCGACCTGCAGGCCGGCCGCGCCCAGACGCGCTTCTACACCGAACTGGAAAACTGGCTTTCCTCGGTCACCGACCTGTCGTCGGACATCGTCGTCGCCGACCCGGCCAAAACCGAATCCTCCGACGAGATCCGGGTGCTGTCGGAACGGCTGCGCTCGATGCAGGAGAATGGCGGCGGCTCCAACCCGCGCGTCGCCACCGCCATGGCCAATCTCGCCGACGGCATTTCCGGCCTGGTCAAGAATATGCGCTCGGAACAGCAGATCATGCGCGACTGGGTCGAGGCCCAGTCCGACGAGCAGAAGGCGATGCGCAACACGCTGGAAAAGATCGCCGATGCCCTGAAGAAGCCCGGAGTGCACTGAAGTGGCGCTCGCCAGGGGCCGGCGCACCGATCGCCGCATCGACTACTGGCCGGGCTTCGTCGACGCGCTGTCGACGCTGCTTTTGGCGATCATGTTTCTGCTCACGGTCTTCGTGCTGGCGCAGTTCCTGCTGGGACGCGAAATCTCCGGCAAGGATACGGCGCTCTCGCGCCTCAACTCGCAGATCAACGAACTGACCCAACTGCTGGCGCTGGAGCGCTCGACGGCGCAGGACAAGGATGATTCCCTGGCCAATCTGCAGGCGTCGCTGTCGGCCGCGCAAGCGGAAAAGAGCCGGCTCGAACGATTGCTGGCGCAAGGTGCCGGTGCCGGCGACGCCGCCAATCAGCGTGCAGCGGCGCTCGGCGGCGAACTCGACAGCCAGCGCCAGATCAGCCAGCAGGCGCTGAGCCAGGTCGAGATACTCAACCAGCAGATCGCGGCGCTGCGCAAGCAGATCGGCGCGCTCGAGGATGCGCTCAACGTCTCCGAAATCCGCGACCGCGATTCCAACACCAAGATCGCCGATCTCGGCCGCCGCCTCAACGTCGCGCTGGCGCAGCGCGTGCAGGAGTTGAACCGCTACCGCTCCGACTTCTTCGGCCGTTTGCGCGAAATCCTCGCCGACCGCGAGAACATCCGCATCGTCGGCGACCGCTTCGTCTTCCAGTCGGAAGTGCTGTTCCCAACGGGCTCCGAGGTGATCAACGATGCCGGCAAGGTCGAGATGAAGAAACTCGCCGACGCCATCATCGAGTTGCAGAAGGAAATCCCGCCCGAGATCAACTGGGTGCTGCGCGTCGACGGCCATACCGACAACAAGCCGCTCTCCGGCACCGGCCGCTACCGCGACAATTGGGAACTGTCGACGGCGCGTTCGACCTCGGTGGTGAAATTTCTGATCGAGAACGGCGTGCCGGCCAACCGCCTGGTCGCGGCAGGCTTCGGTGAGTTCCAGCC
>NZ_RZQE01000060.1:0-19772 GCF_004022955.1 Mesorhizobium sp. M7A.F.Ca.US.002.01.1.1
GGCGTCACCTGGTCGAATGGCGATGCCTTCACCGCCGATGACGTCATCTTCAACCTGAAGCGCTGGGCTGACAAGAAAGCCGAAGGCAATTCCATGCCCGGCCGTCTCGGCTCGCTGGTCAAGGACGACAAGCTCGACGAAAGCGCCGTGACCAAGCCGGACGACCACACGGTCGTGCTTAAGCTCAGCAAACCGGACATCGCGCTGATTCCGAACATGTGCGACTATCCCGGGCTGATCGTCCACAAGACCTTCGATGAGAAGGGCGGCGACTTCAAGGCCTGCCCGATCGGCACCGGTCCGTTCGAACTCGTCTCCTACGATGTCGGTCAGAAGGTGGTCTACAAGCGCCGCACCGATGACAAGTGGTGGGACGGCGAAGTGTTCCTCGATGGCCTGGAATTCATCGACTACGGCACCGATCCGGCAGCCATGGTCAGCGCTTTCGAGGCCGGCGAAGTGCACACCAACTTCGAGACTTCGGCCGACTATGTGTCGATCCTCGACGGCATGGACCTGGTGAAGTCGGAAATCGTCACCGCGTCGACCATCGTCTGCCGCACCAACGTCAACAACAAGCCCTATGGCGACCAGAAGGTGCGCAACGCGCTGCAGCTTGCGGTCGACAACAATGTCGTCTTGCAGCTCGGCTACGGCAATGCCGGCTCGGTCGCCGAAAACCACCATGTCTGCTCGATCCATCCGGAATATTACGAGCTGCCCAAGGTTGCCCGTGATCCGGCCAAGGCGAAGGCGCTGATGGCGGAAGCCGGCCAAGCCGACTTCGAACACGAGCTGATCACCGTCGACGAAGACTGGCACAAGAACACCGGCGATGCGATCGCCGCCCAGCTGCGCGACGCCGGCATCAAGGTGAAGCGCACCGTTCTGCCGGGTTCCACGTTCTGGAATGACTGGACGAAGTATCCGCTGTCGATGACCAACTGGAACATGCGTCCGCTCGGCGTCCAGGTTCTGGCCATCGCCTATCGCACCGGCGAGGCCTGGAACGAGGCCGGCTGGTCGAATCCGGACTGGGATGCCAAGCTCAATGCGGCGCTCGCCGTTGCCGACGCCGCCAAGCGCAAGGACATGATGAAGGACATCGAGCAGATCCTGCAGGATTCCGGCATCATGATCCAGCCGTACTGGCGCAAGCTCTACAGCCACTCGGTGAAGGCGGTGCAGAACTACAAGATGCACCCGACCTTCGAGCGCGACTACGGCAAGGTCTGGCTCGACCAGGCTTGATATCGCATCGACATGGAGGGAAGGGGCTCGCTCCCTTCCCTCGCTCTTTGCATTGTCCGTCCCTGCTGGTCCGCACATTCTCAAAAAAGTTGCGGACTCGCGGGCAAGGCCATGCAACAAAAACAGGGTTGATCGCATCCGAAGGCCTGTTTGACAGCCAGCCCCGCCGGTCACGGCAGGGTTGGCTTTCATAGCCGGCTCAAACCCCAACCCATCGGCAGGGGGCCGCCATGCTTTCCTTCGTTATCAGGCGTCTTGGCACCATGGCATTGACGATGCTGTGCCTGACCATGGTCGTCTTCTTCCTGATCAACCTCGAACCCAATCTGAAGAAGCTGGCGATCAGCCAGACCGAAATGCATACGTCGGCCGAGCAGCTCGAGAGCTGGCTGGTCAACCATGGCTACCGGCAGAACTTCTTCGTCCGCTACGGCCAGTGGCTTGGCGTCTTGCCCAAGCAGCCGGTAACCGACCCGGCGACCGGTAAGCCGGCGCAGCGTTTCTCCTTCTGCAACGATCCGCTCGTGCCGACCTTTGCCGGCGTTTTCCAGGGCGATTTCGGCTGCTCGACCAAGTTCAAGGCGACCGTCGCCTCAAAACTGTTTCCGGCACTCGGCGCTACCGGCATCCTGATGTTCTGGGTGCTGGCGGTGATGGTGCCGATCTCGCTGCTGATCGGCATTCTGGCCGGCATGCGTGAGGGGTCGCGAACCGACCGGGTGCTGTCCGTGGCGTCGATCGCCTCGACGGCGACGCCTGAATATGTGTCGGGCGTCATCTTCACCGTCATCTTCGCCTCATGGCTAGGCTGGCTGAACGGCTCGGCGGCTTCGGCCAGCCAGGGCATCACCTTCTACAATTTCACACTGCCGGTGATGACGCTGGCGATCTACGGCATCGGCTATATCGCCCGCATGACGCGAGCTTCGATGGTCGAAGTGATGACGCAGCAATATATCCGTACCGCGCGGTTGAAGGGTCTCTCCTTCGGCAGCGTGGTGGTCAAACATGCCTTGCGCAACGCGCTGATCGCACCGTTCACCGTCATCATGCTGCAGTTCCCTTGGCTGCTCACCGGCGTCGTCATCGTCGAGGTGATGTTCCGCTACCAGGGCTTCGGCTACACGCTGGTCGAGGCGGCCGGCAACAACGATATCGACCTTTTGCTCGGCTGCTCGCTGGTCTCGGTGTTCATCGTCTTGATCACGCAGCTCATTTCCGATGTCGGCTACGCATTTCTCAATCCGCGTATCAGAGTTCAGTAGGGAGCGAAGCCGATGCCGGTTCAATACATCAGTGGCTTCACCGTCGTTTTCGAAGTGCTGTCGCGCTTCTGGCCGGTCTGGATCGCGCTCGTCATCGTCATGGGCGCGAGCTTCGCCTACAAGAAGAAGCTGGCGCTCTACGGCCAGCTGTTCGACAGCGGTGTCGGCATCGTCGGCGTCGGCATCTGCCTGTTCTGGCTGTTCACGGCGATCTTCGCCGCGACCATATCGCCCTTCGATCCGCTGGCCCAGATTCCGATCATGAAGGACGTGCTGCCGGGCGCCGTCGAACCGCAGTCGGGGCTGACCTATCTGTTCGGCGGCGACAAGCTGGCGCGCGACGTGTTTTCGCGCATGGTCTATGGCAGCCAGATCGTGCTGATCATCGCGCCTGCCGCGACCGGCTTCGCGCTGATGGTCGGCATCACGCTCGGCCTGCCCGCCGGCTATTACGGCGGCAAGATCGACACCGTGCTGTCGTTCCTGGCCAACCTTGTGCTCGCCTTCCCGGTGATCCTGCTGTTCTACCTCTTGGTGACGCCGGGTATCATGGACACGCCGATCCCGTACGGCATGGCCGGCGTGTTCTTCCTGTTCCCGATCATCTTCTTCAGCGTGCTGTTCTGGACCCGCTACAAGAACCGGCCCGACCGGCTCTACATCCTGCTCGGCATCACCCTGATCCTCGGTGGCTGGATCTATCTCGGCCTTGTGTTCGATAAGGACCCGCTGCACATCGTCCATATCGATCCAAACCAGCTCAACATCTTCGTGGCGGTGGTGTTCGCCTCCAGCCCCGGCGTGTTCCGCATCGTGCGTGGCCTGGTGATGGACATCAAGACGCGCGACTATGTGGCGGCGGCGCAGACGCGCGGTGAATCGCCCTGGTACATCATGCTGTGGGAGATCCTGCCCAATGCGCGCGGGCCATTGATCGTCGATGCCTGCCTGCGCATCGGCTACACCACCATCCTGCTCGGCACGCTCGGTTATTTCGGCCTTGGCCTGGCGCCGGAAAGTCCGGACTGGGGCACCGCGATCAAGGACGCCAGCCGCCTGCTGCGCTCCTTCATCCATCCGGCGCTGCCGCCGACCATCGCACTGATGTCGTTCGTGCTGGGCTTGAACCTGCTCGCCGACTCGCTGCGCGAACAATCGATGAAAGACTGATGTCGCGGGTTTCGACCCGATGGGCCTGAGAGAAACAGGTCTGGAAGAACCAGGATTGGAGCGACCCATGAACGAGGCAGTTCGAAATCCCGCCAAGCCGACCCCCGGGCCAACCAAAGGGCCGATCATCGAGATCGAGAACCTGTCGATCTCCTTCTTCACCCGCAAGGGCGAGATACCGGCCGTCATGGATTTTTCCTGCACCGTCATGCCGGGCGAGGCGATGGGCATCGTCGGCGAATCCGGCTGCGGCAAGTCGACCGTGTCGCTCGGCATCATGCGCGACCTCTCCAACATCGGGAAGATCGTCGGCGGCAAGATCAAGTTCCAGGGCAAGGACATGGGCGAACTCTCCGACGAGGAGTTGCGTTCCATCCGCGGCAACAAGATCGCCATGATCTACCAGGAGCCGATGGCGAGCCTGAACCCGGCGATGAAAGTCGGCCAGCAGCTGATGGAAGTGCCGCTGATCCACGACAAGGTGTCGAAGGAAGAGGCCTATAAACGCGCCCTCGATATGGTGCGCTCGGTCAAATTGCCCGATCCCGAGCGTATGATGCGCTCCTATCCGCACCAGCTCTCCGGCGGCCAGCAGCAGCGCATCGTCATTGCCATGGCGCTGCTGTCGAAGCCGGCGCTGCTTTTGCTCGACGAGCCGACGACGGCGCTCGACGTGACGGTGGAGGCGGGCATCGTCGATCTGGTCAAGGGGCTGGGCGAAAAGTTCGGCACGTCGATGATCTTCGTGTCGCACAATCTCGGCCTGATCCTGGAAACCTGCGATCGCATCACCGTGATGTATTCGGGCGAAGCGGTGGAGACCGGCAAGATCAAGGACGTGTTCGACCGGATGCGCCACCCCTATACGCAGGGGCTTTTCCGCTCGATCCCGCTGCCGGGCGCCGACAAGAACTCACGGCCGCTGATCTCCATCCCCGGACAGCTGCCGCTGCCGCACGAGCGGCCCAAGGGCTGCAATTTCGGCCCTCGCTGCCACCATTTCGTCGAGGGTGTCTGCAACGCCGCCGAAATCCCGATGATCGAGGTCGCTGGTCACGAAGGCCATTTCTCGCGCTGCGTGCGCTTCAACGAGATCGACTGGGAAGCGCTGCCACCCGGTGCCAAGAAGGTCAATGAGCGCGTCATGCCCGGCGCGCCGGTGCTCAAGATCGAGGACCTCAGAAAATATTACAGGGTCGGCGGCAGCGAGGTGTTCGGCTCGAGCGAGGGCCGCGTCGTCAAGGCCAACGAGACGATCTCGTTCATGGCGCGCGAATCCGAGACGGTCGCCATCGTCGGCGAATCCGGCTGCGGAAAGTCGACGCTGGCCAAGGTGCTGCTCGGGCTGGAGACGGCAAGTGCCGGCACGGTGACGCTGGGCAACACGGAAATCCAGTCGACGGGGATCGACAAACGGAGCGTCGACACGGTGTCGTCGATCCAGATGGTGTTCCAGAATCCGTTCGACACGCTCAATCCCAGCCATTCGGTCGGTTCGCAGATCATCCGCACGCTGGAGAAGTTCAATGTCGGCAAGACGGTTGCCGATCGCCGCAAGCGCATGCTGGAGCTGCTCGACCTGGTGAAGCTGCCGCGGGCATTCGAAACCCGCAAGCCGCGTCAGCTTTCGGGCGGCCAGAAGCAGCGCATCGGCGTGGCGCGAGCCTTTGCCGGTGACGCCAAGGTGGTGGTGGCCGACGAGCCGGTCTCGGCATTGGACGTGTCGGTGCAGGCGGCGGTGACCGAACTGCTGATGGACATCCAGCGCAAGAACAAGACGACGATGCTGTTTATCAGCCACGATCTGTCCGTCGTTCGCTACATCGCCGACCGCGTCGTCGTCATGTATCTCGGCTACATCGTCGAGCAAGGCACGACCGACCAGATCTTCGCACCACCCTATCATCCCTATACCGAGGCGCTGCTGTCGGCGATTCCGATCGCCGACACGAGTGTCGTGAAGAAGCACATCGTGCTGGAAGGCGACATCCCGTCGGCGATGAACCCGCCATCCGGGTGTCCGTTCCAAACCCGTTGCGGCTACAAGAAGCTGGTGCCGGACAATCTCTGCGAGACCAAGGTGCCGCCGGTCAAGCATCTCGGCGACGGTCATATGAGCCTGTGCTGGCTCTCCGACGACGTGCTGGCCAAGATGGAGCCCGTGATCAAGTTCGACAAGGAACACGCCGCGCACGAAGGTATGCCGGACGACGCGCCGCATGGCGATGGCCCCGGTTTTGCTGGCACCCCACCAAAGCGTCCGCGCGGTAAAAGGCCGAGCTGACCGTCCGAAGATCGAGATCAACGATGCGGCAAGGTCAGTTCCCGCACTCGCTCAACTGCTGGGCATAGTCCCGCGCCATCTTGTCGGTGGCCCGGGCATAGCCCTGCACACCGGCATCGCCCCTGTTGCCGCGGCCATAGGCGGTCCAGCCGAGATAGTAGGCAAGGTAGAGATTGTAGGTGTCGTTGCGGGCGACGCCGTAGGTGTCAGATGTCTTGGAATGATACCAGCCGACGAAATCGACCGCATCGGCGAATTTCGTCCGCCGCGCCGCCCAGTTGCCGGTCTCGCGCTGATATTGCGACCAGGTGCCGTCCAGCGCCTGCGAGAAGCCGGTGGCCGTGGAGACGTGCTTCCACGGAATGAAGCCGAGCAGCTTGGTACGCGGCGGCCTTGCATTGCTCTTGAAGCCCGATTCCTTGCGCACCGTCGCCATCAGTACGGGAACGGGGATGCCATATTTCTGTTGGGTGCGCTCGGCGGCAGACTGCCAGTTGTCGAACCAGCCGTCATTCTGGTCGAAGACGGCGCAGACATTGTTGATGTGGCTGGGCGGCGTGGCGCAGGCCGAAAGCGCCAGCAACACGCAAACCGCACCAATTTTACTAAAACTCGAACTACGCATCGGCAGAGCAATAGGCCGAAATCATAAAGGGAATCTTGCAGCGTCCATTAACGCTTCGCCCGAGCGGTCGCTCGAGGAAATCCCATATCAACAATCCGACATATTTCGTCGTATTCTATAAATGGATACTGCGGAGATGCCGCCGTGGCTAAAATCACGCCCGCAAACGGCGTATTTATGACAGCTTACCTGGTTTGCCGGGGCTTTGATGCCAGGCATGAACGAACCAAGACGCAAACGCGGCGCCGAGCGCACCAGCAATCGGGGGCCATCGGCCATTCCGCAACTGCCGCTCAGGCGGGTGACCAATCCCTATCCGCCAATGGCCATGCTGTCGCCCGATCAGATCGAGCAGATCCATCAGGCGTCGATGCACATATTGGAGAATTTCGGCATCGAGGTGATGAGCCCGCGGGCGTTGTCGCTGTTCGAGAAGGCCGGCGCCAGGGTCGACCATGCCTCAGCGAATGTCCGCATCGATCGCGGCCTGATCGAAGACGTGCTGAAGACCACGCAGCCCAGCTATGTGTTGACGCCGCGCAACCCGGCCAACGCGGTTCATCTGGGCGGCAACACCATTAATTTCACCCTCGTTGCCGGGCCGCCCAATGTCCATGACATGGAGCGCGGCCGCCGCGCCGGCAATTTGCGCGACTATTCGGATCTCACACGGCTGGCGCAGCATTTCAACTGCATCCACATGCTGGGCAACCAGGTCTGCGCGCCGGTGGAGCTGCCGGCAAACTCCCGCCATCTCGACACTTATTTCACCAATCTGACGCTGACCGACAAGAGTTTCCACGTCTCGGCGATCGGCCGGGGCAGGGCATTGGACGGCATCGAGATGATGGCGATTTCGCGTGGGCTGACGCTCGACCAGATGCGCGACGATCCCGGCATCACCACCATCATCTCGGTCAACTCGCCGCGCCGCTTCGACGAGATGATGGCCGAAGGCCTGATGACCATGGCCGAGTTCGGCCAGTCGGTGGCGGTGACGCCGTTCACGCTGATGGGGGCGATGAGCCCGGTGACGCTGGCCGGGGCGCTGGCGCAGCAGAATGCCGAGGCGCTGTTCGGCGTCGTGCTGACGCAGCTTGTCCGTCCGGGCGCGCCGGTCATGTATGGCGCCTTCACCTCCAATGTCGACATGAAGTCGGGCGCGCCGGCCTTCGGCACGCCTGAGAACACCAAGGCCAACATTGCGTCAGGGCAACTGGCGCGGCGCTACGGGCTGCCCTACCGCACGACGCCGGGCTCGGCCTCCAACGCCGCCGATGCGCAGGGCGCCTATGAGACGCTGATGGCACTGTGGGGCGCGGTGCTCGGCCACGGCAACCTCGTCTACCACGCCGCCGGCTGGCAGGAGGGCGGGCTGACGGCGTCGTTCGAAAAACTCATCATCGATGTCGAGATGATCCAGCATATGATGGAGTTCTTGCGCCCGATCGAAGTCAATGAGGCGGAACTCGCCGTCGAGGCTTTGGGTGCGGTGCCAACCGGTGGGCATTTCTTCGGCGAGCCGCACACGCTGGAGCGCTACGCCACTGCCTTCTACCAGCCGATGCTGTCCAACTGGCAGAATTACGAAGCCTGGCAGGAAGCCGGCGGCCTCGACGCCACGGCACGCGCAACGCGGCTGTGGAAGAAAGCGCTGGAGGACTATGTCGAGCCGGTGATGGATATCGCCGTGCGCGAGGCGCTAGAGGCTTACATGGCCAGGCGCAAGGAAGCGATCGGGCAGGGAGAGCCGTGATCGTTCCCAGCTTGAATCCATTCACCCATTCAACTCACTGATATCAGAGAAAAAATCCATGAAATCGCATGCAAAGGTCGTGGTCATTGGCGGTGGCGTCGTCGGATGCTCCGTGTTGTTCCATCTCGCCCGCCACGGCTGGACCGATGTTGTCCTGCTGGAGCGCGACGAGCTGACCTCAGGCTCGACCTGGCACGCGGCCGGGGGCATGCACACCATCAATGGCGACCCCAACGTCGCCAAGCTGCAGAAATACACGATCAATCTCTACAAGGAGATCGAGGAGCTTTCCGGCCAGGCGACCGGCGTGCATCTGACCGGTGGCGTGCTTCTGGCAGCGACCGAGGCGCGGCTCGACTGGCTGCGCGGCGTCGTCGCCAAGGGCCGCTATCTCGGCATAGAGCTCGAGGAGATCTCGCCCAACGAAGCGGCCGAACTGATGCCGCTGCTCGATCCCAAGCAGTTCGTCGGCGCGGTCAGGAACAAAGAGGACGGCCATCTCGATCCCTCCGGCGTCACCCACGCCTATGCCAAGGCCGCGCGGAAACTTGGGGCGGAAGTGGAGCGTTTCACCAAGGTCGAGGACATCGTGCGGCGCCCTGACGGGCTGTGGCGGGTCATCACCAACAAGGGCGAGGTGGTGGCCGAGCATGTCGTCAACGCCGGCGGCCTGTGGGCGCGCGAGGTCGGCCGCATGGTCGGCCTCGAACTGCCGGTGCTGGCCATGGAGCACATGTACCTGATCACCGAGGATATGCCGGAGGTCGCCGCCTGGAACGCCAAGACCGGCACCGAGATCATCCACACGGTCGACTTCGACGGCGAGCTTTACCTGCGCCAGGAGCGCGGCGGCATGCTGATGGGCACTTACGAAAAGGCCAACAAGCCATGGTCCGAATACCAGACGCCATGGAATTTCGGCCATGAATTGCTGGCGCCCGACATCGACCGCATCGCGCCGTCGCTTGAGGTCGGCTTCCGCCATTTCCCGGCCTTCCAGAACACGGGCATCAAGCAGATCATCAACGGGCCTTTCACCTTCGCGCCCGACGGCAACCCACTGGTCGGGCCGGTGCGTGGCCTGCCGGGCTTCTGGGTCGCCTGCGGTGTCATGGCGGGGTTTTCGCAAGGCGGCGGCGTCGGCCTCGCTTTGTCGAACTGGATGATCGAGGGCGATCCCGGCGCCGACATCTGGGCGATGGATGTCGCGCGCTACGGCGACTGGGCGACGATGGCCTATACCAACGCCAAGGTGCGCGAGAATTATTCCAGGCGCTTTTCGATCCGCTTCCCCAATGAGGAGCTGCCCGCCGGGCGGCCGCTGAAGACGACGCCGGTCTACGACCTGCTGTCGGCCAAGGGTGCGCAATGGGGCGTTGCCTATGGACTGGAAGTGCCGCTGTGGTACGCGCCGGAAGGCGTCAAGGACGAATTCTCCTGGCGCCGCTCGAGCGATTTCACGCAGGTCGCCAAGGAGGTCGCCACAGTTCGCGACGGTGTCGGCCTGTCGGAGATTTCGAGCTTCGCCAAATACAAGGTGACGGGTGAGGGAGCGGCCGCTTGGCTCGACCGGATGCTTGCCTGCAAACTGCCCAAGCCCGGCCGCATGACGCTGGCGCCGATGCTGAAGGAAGACGGCAGACTGATCGGCGATTTCACCCTCGCCAATCTCGGAAGCGAGGGCTGGTTCCTCGCCGGCTCCGGCATCGCCGAGCAATACCATATGCGCTGGTTCGAGAAGCACCTGCCTGACGATGGATCGGTCCGCATCGAGGCGCTGGGCGCGAAGCTCACCGGTCTGTCGATCGCAGGCCCGAAGGCGCGGGATGTGCTGGCAAAGGCGACGCGCTCGGATGTCTCCAATGCGGCCTTTTCCTTCATGGCCATTGGCCGGATGGATATCGGCATGGCGCCGTGCCTGGTCGGCCGTGTGAGCTATACCGGCGATCTCGGCTACGAGATCTGGGTGGCGCAGGAATACCAGCGCGCCGCCTATCAAGCGCTGATGGCGGCGGGCGGGGAATTCGGCATCGGCCTGTTCGGCTCGCGCGCCCTCAATGCGCTGCGGCTGGACAAGAATTACGGCTCATGGGGGCGCGAGTACCGGCCGATCTACGGGCCGCTGGAAGCGGGGCTCGACCGCTTCGTTGCTTACGGCAAGGACGCCGATTTCATAGGCAAGGCCGCGGCGCTGGCCGAGCGCAGGCAGGGCGGCAAATTGCGCCTGCGCGCTTTTATCGTCGATGCCGACGATGCCGATGTCATTGGCGATGAGCCGATCTGGTTCGATGGTGCGGTGCGCGGCTGGGTGACGTCGGGCGGCTATGCGCATCATTCGAAGAAATCCGTCGCCGTCGGCTATGTGCCGAAGGAGATCGCTGATGAGAGCGACGGCTTCGAGATCGAGCTGCTGGGCAAGCGCCATGCGGCGCGCATTCAGGCGGTGCCGCTGTTCGACGCCAATTTCGAACGGATGCGTGCTTGAAGCGCTTCGGCTTCGCCGATGCGCTTCAGATTCCTGTTTTGTGGATGTCGTTGTCCCAAAACCGCTGGGCACTTTTGGGCGACATGCACCAGGCCCGCATCCTCTTTCTGGCGTCAGGCGCTGCGGCGGCTGTCCAGCGCGAAGGCGCCGGCGCCGGCAAACACCAGATAGAGGAAGATGAAGCAGAACGAGATCGCCGAATCGCCGCCATTGTTGACCGGGAAGAAGTCGCGCGGCATGTGCGCCATGAAATAGGCGATCGCCATTTCGCCGGCCAGAAGGAATGCCACCGGTCGCGTGAACAGGCCCAGCGCGAGCAGGATGCCGCCGGAGAATTCGAGGATGGCGGCAGTCGTGGTCAGCCCGGAAAGGGCGTGGGGATCGACGCTGACGGGGAAGTTGAACAGTTTCTGGCTGCCATGCTCGATGAACTGCAGCGCGGTCATGATGCGCAACACGCCGAGCGCCTGCGGCTGGTATCTGGAGAGGCTTTCGAAAAGCTTCATAATGACTCCATTTTCAATCCGTCCGGCCCATAGATTATCGCCCAGGAATGGACCATTCACTTCCCATGGCCTGGCGTCAACAATCGGTGATTGAAAATGTCCCCAGCTTGACCCTTCATATTTTTCCCGCCAAGGTTGCATTTATATCGTTGTGGTTGTATTAGTGCGGCCACTCTAGAAATGTGGGTTCCCTTTGCCATGAAAAAAGTCGCCATCAGCCTCTTCGCAATTCTTGCAGGCACCAGCTTTGCCATGGCCGAGGACGCCGGCTGTGAGGCCTTCAAGTGGCCCGTGACGCGGGAGCAGACCCTGTTTGCCGCGGCACCGGCAACGCCGTCCGGAGCGGCACTGGCGGTTGGTGCGGCTGCGGACCTGGCGCTGGTGCCGGTAGAGAAAGCCGGTTTTGCGGTAGCGCCCGAACGTGCGCCGGCATCAGACAGTTTCGGGGCCATCGCCAGCGTGGAGGTGCCATCCGAGGGAGCCATCCAGATAAGTCTCTCGGGGGAGGCCTGGATCGATGTCATCCAGGATGGCCAGGCCATCAAGTCGGCGGGCTATAGTGGCGTGAAAACATGCCCTGGCATCCGCAAGAGCGTGCGCTTCAAGCTTGCGCCCGGCCCGGCCACCGTCCAGTTCAGCGGCGCGAAAAAAGCTGAGTTGAAGGTTGCGGTGCTGGCGCCGGAATGAGGCGGCGCCAGGCAGGGGGAGAGGCCTTCATCGGTGGTCCGATGAAAGCCCGCACTTTGTGTCAGCGGTGTTCGATCGCCGTCAGCGGACTGGCGCCATCAAGGCGAAGTGCGCGCCTTGCGGGTCCTGGCACTGCACGATCCAGCTGCCGCCGGGGACCTCCATCGGCCCCATCAGGATCTTGCCGCCATTGTCGGTGACCCGTTTGGCCGCCGCGTCGATGGCCGCAACGTTGAAGTAGAATTGCCAGACCGGGACCGGGATCTGCGCGGGCTTGTTCATGATGCCGCCGCCGGATTCGGGGCCGGCCGTAAAAGTCTGGTACGTGCCCATCGGGCCCATGTCGAAATCGCCGGCGTCGACCCAGCCGAACTGGTCGGAATAGAAATCGAACGCGGCTTTCCAGTCCGACGTGTAAAGCTCGTGCCAGCCGATGTGGCCCGGCGTGCTGGCCGGCACGACAGGCTGGTCGGGACCGTTCGGCTGCAGGAACATGAAGGTCGCGCCTTGCGGATCGGCGACGACGGCAAAGCGGCCGACGCCCGGAATGTCGTCGGGCTGGCGGTGAACGGTGCCGCCGGCTTTCTCCAGCGATGCAGTTGCGGCATCGACATCCCTGGTGTGGATATAGCCGAGCCAGGCAGGCGGCATGCCCATCTTGGCGGCATCCTCGGGCAAGGTCATCAGGCCGCCGACCCCACGTTCGCCGACATTCATGACGATGTAGCGCGGCATGCCGAGTGCCTTATCGAAGGGCTGCGCCGTCCAGCCGACCACTTGGGTGTAGAACGCCTCGGCGGCGTCGAGATCTGATGTCATCAATTCGTACCAGAAGAAGGGCATCGGGGTTTTTGGCATTTTCGGTCTCCTCACCTTTCATGGATCGATCGTCGTCCATCATAGGACGATCCTCACGACGGAAATCCGACACCGCCCGGACAACAATGGGTGTGTGTGCCAAGCGTTCCCTGATTGCGCATCCAGCGGTTTTCGATTTCTCTGCGGTCATGAGGGGTTGTCGTCCATGCGCTTGATGTCGCTCACGCCCGAGCTTGTCGCACTGTGCCATCGGGAAGAGGCCGATCCCGGTCCGGACCCGAGCTGGACAGACATGAACGACGAGGACTTTCGAACCCTCGCCTTGCGACTGTCCAATGAAGCCGATGAGGGACCGTTATGGGTGTTCGCCTATGGGTCGCTGATCTGGAAGCCGGAATTCGAGTCGGTCGAGCAACAGCTCGCCACGGCCTTCGGCTGGCACCGCTCCTTCTGCCTCGACATGGTGCGCTGGCGCGGCAGCGCCGAGCAGCCTGGGTTGATGATGGCGCTCGAGCGGGGCGGGCGCTGCAACGGCGTGATCTATCGCTTGCCGGAGGGTGAGAAGCCGGCGCAGATCGAAAGGCTGTTGCGGCGCGAGATCAGCGACCATGAAAGCATCGAGACGGTTCGCTGGCTGCCAGTGCATACGCCGCAGGGTAAGCTGCGCGCGCTCGGCTTCTGGGTCGGCGTGAAGGGCAGGGGAACGTCGCTGAACCAGCCGCTGGACAGAGTGGCGAGCGTGCTGGCCAGAGCCTGCGGGCATATCGGATCCGGCGCCGAATATCTCTACAACACGGTCAGCCATCTCGAAGCATTCGGCATCCGCGACCGCAATCTGTGGCGATTGCAGGAATTGGTGGCGCAGGAGGTCAGGGCCATCCATGGCCGCAAGCTTGAGCCTGGCCTTTCGCTCGCACTGCAAGCCCGACCGCAGTCGCAATAATATGAGTAAAAAAATCATATTATTGCCGAGCCTTTTCAGGGACTTGCGCCGAAAATTGACCAATTGATAAAAAAATAAAACGTGCTAGCCTTCCTCAAAAGAAAACATGGGGAACTGACGATGCCAGAAGGCCAATTCAGGGAAGGCATTGCGGGCGGCAGGCTCTCGGCCGACCAGTATGCGGATAATTTTTCCGACCTGCATCCGCCGCTCGACCACCACGAGGCGCTGGTCGAATCCGACCGCTGCTATTTCTGCTACGACGCACCGTGCATGAATGCATGCCCGACTTCGATCGACATTCCGTTGTTCATCCGCCAGATCTCGACCGGCAATCCGATCGGTTCGGCCAAGACCATCTTCGATCAGAACATATTGGGCGGCATGTGCGCCCGCGTCTGCCCGACCGAGACGCTGTGCGAGGAAGTCTGCGTGCGCGAGGTGGCGGAAGGCAAGCCGGTGCAGATCGGCCGCCTGCAGCGCTACGCCACCGACGTCGCCATGGGCGAGAACAAGCAGTTTTATCCGCGCGCCGAGCCGACCGGCAAGACGGTCGCCGTGGTCGGCGCCGGGCCGGCCGGCCTTGCCGCCGCGCACCGGCTCGCCCGCCACGGCCATGACGTGACCATCCTGGAGGCGCGCGCGAAGGCCGGCGGCCTCAACGAATACGGCATCGCCGCCTACAAGAGCGTCGACGATTTCGCCCAGGCCGAAGTCGACTACGTGACCGCGATCGGCGGTATCGACATCCAGAACGGCAAGGCGCTCGGCCGCGACTATCAGCTGTCGGATCTGATCCGCAATTACGACGCGGTGTTTCTCGGCATGGGCCTTGGCGGTGTCAATGCGCTGCGTGCCGATGGCGAGGACGCTGACGGCGTCATCAACGCGGTCGAGTTCATTGCCGAGCTGCGCCAGGCCAGCGACCTCTCCGGCCTGCCGGTTGGTCGCCGCGTCGTCGTCATCGGTGGCGGCATGACGGCCATCGACGCCGCGGTACAGTCGAAGCTGCTCGGCGCCGAGGAGGTGACGATCTGCTACCGGCGCGGCCAGGAGCACATGAATGCGTCTGAGTTCGAGCAGGATCTGGCCGCTGCCAATGGCGTCAGCATCCGTCACTGGCTGCAGCCGAAGCGGGTGATCGCCGAGAGCGGCAAGGTCACTGCCGTCGAACTCGAATACACCGCCCTCAACGGCGACAGGCTTGCCGGCACCGGCGAGACGCTGACGCTCGTTGCCGACCAGGTGTTCAAGGCGATTGGACAGAGCTTTGTCCCGGCCGCCCTCAATGGCAGCGGTGCATCGATCGGCCTCGAAGCCGGTCGCATCAAGGTGGATTCGGAAGGGCGCACGTCGCTTGCCAAGGTCTGGGCCGGTGGCGACTGCATCTTCGGTGGCGACGACCTGACCGTCTCGGCGGTCGCGCAGGGACGCGACGCTGCGGAGAGCATCAATCGGGCACTGACCTCGAACGGGAGGGCATGAGCATGGCGGATATCAGAAACAATTTCGTCGGCATCAAGTCGCCCAATCCGTTCTGGCTGGCCTCGGCGCCGCCGACCGACAAGGCCTACAACGTCATCCGCGCCTTCAAGGCCGGCTGGGGCGGCGTGGTGTGGAAGACGCTGGGCGAGGAAGGGCCGCCTGTCGTCAACGTCAACGGTCCGCGCTACGGCGCGATCTGGGGCGCCGACCGCCGCCTGCTCGGCCTCAACAACATCGAACTGATCACCGACCGCGACCTGCAGGTCAATTTGCGCGAGATCAAGCAGGTCAAGAAGGACTGGCCCGACCGCGCCATCGTCGTCTCGCTCATGGTGCCTTGCGTCGAGGAAGCCTGGAAGGCGATCCTGCCGGTGGTCGAGGAGACCGAAGCCGACGGCATCGAGCTCAATTTCGGCTGTCCGCACGGCATGTCGGAACGCGGCATGGGCGCCGCCGTCGGCCAGGTGCCGGAATATATCGAAATGGTGGTGCGCTGGTGCAAGCAGAACACCCGTATGCCCGTCATTACCAAGCTGACGCCCAACATCACCGATGTGCGCAAGCCCGCGCGCGCAGCACATGCCGGCGGCACCGACGCGGTGTCGCTGATCAACACCATCAATTCGATCACTGGTGTCGATCTCGACAGCTTCGCGCCGCAGCCGACCATCGACGGCAAGGGCTCGCATGGCGGCTATTGCGGGCCGGCGGTAAAGCCGATCGCCATGAACATGGTGGCCGAGATCGCGCGCGATCCGGAAACGCAGGGCCTGCCGATCTCCGGCATCGGCGGCATCACCACCTGGCGTGACGCGGCCGAATTCATGGCGCTCGGCGCCGGCAATGTGCAGGTCTGCACGGCGGCGATGACCTACGGCTTCAAGATCGTGCAGGAGATGATCGCGGGCCTGGAAAACTGGATGGACGAGAAGGGGCACGCCTCGCTCGACGACATCGTCGGCCGCGCCACGCCCAATGTCACCGATTGGCAGTATCTCAACCTGAACTACGTCGCCAAGGCGCATATCGACCAGGATGCCTGCATCAAGTGCGGCCGCTGCCACATCGCCTGCGAGGACACTTCGCACCAGGCGATCACCAGCATGGTAGACGGCGTCAGGCACTTCGAGGTCATCGAGGCCGAGTGTGTCGGCTGCAATCTCTGCGTCAATGTCTGCCCGGTCGAGAACTGCATTACCATGGAGCCGCTGGCAGCCGGTGTGATGGACCAGCGCACCGGCAGGCCGGTATCGCCGGTCTACGCCAACTGGACCACGCACCCGAACAACCCGATGGCCAAGGTGGCTGCGGAGTAGGAACTACCCCCCCCAAGAGAAAAACGGCGCTTTCGAGCGCCGTTTTTCATTTTCCTATTGCAGATAGGAATTATCCACGATAGTATGTATCCATGAATAAGGAACCTGTTCGATGAAGCTGGGCGAGGGTGTTGAAGCAGCCATCCATTGCGCCGCCACGCTGGCCAGTGTGGAAGGCAATAGCACCATGCCGGGCGCCGCTCTCGCCGAGGCCTTTGGCCTTTCGCCGAGCTATCTGCTCAAGCATCTCAACATGCTGAGCGCGGCGCGCGTCCTGGAATCGGTGCCCGGGCCTGCCGGTGGCTATCGGCTGGCGCGGCCAGCCGAGCGCATCACGCTGCTCGACATCGTGCTGGCCGTCGAGGGCCGCGAGCCGGCCTTCCGCTGCGGCGAGATCCGCCAGCGCGGTCCGGTGAAGCTCGATGCGTTGGCCTATGTGAAACCCTGCGGCATCAACGCCGCGATGCTGAAGGCCGAACGCGCCTATCGCGCCGCGCTCGCCGAGACCAAGCTGTCCGATATCGTGGCCACCTATGCGGCAGAAGGCGATCCCAGGTCGCTTGCTGCGAGCTGCGCCTTTGTCGAGCGCCACCAGCGGCCGCAGAAATCCAGTTAACCCCAAAACCTCAAAACCCAAGCAGACGTGAAAGGACGAGACGATGAAACAGAGGCTGCAATTTTTCGCCAAGGCGCCGGAGATCATGAAGGCGGTGTCGGCGCTCAACAAGGCGGTGGACGAATGCGGGCTCGAGGTGAGCCTGCTGCACCTGATCAAGCTCAGGGCTTCGCAGATCAATGGCTGCTCGTTCTGCGTCGAGATGCACAGCCGCGAGGCCAGGCGCGACGGCGAGACCGAGCAGCGGCTCTATCTGGTTTCAGCCTGGAAGGAATCGCCGCTGTTCTCGGAGCGTGAACGCGCGGCTTTGGCCTGGACCGAAGCCGTCACCCTGATCGCCAACAACGGCGTGCCGGACGAACTTTATGCACGTACGCTGGAGCATTTCTCAGAAGAGGAGCTGGTCAAGCTGTCCGTTGCGCTCGGCATGATCAACACCTGGAACCGGCTGTGCATCCCGTTCCAAGCCATACATCCGATGCCGGCGGCCAAGGCCGCCTGATTGTCCAATCATGTTGGGAGCGCCGTGGAGAGCGCGCTCCCACTGCCTTAAACCTTTAAAGGGGAGAGTTTGATGCCTGCGGATTTGCCTTCGACCTTGTTGTTTCTCGCTCGCTTGCTGCTCGGCGGCGCCTTCGTTTTCGCCGGCCTGCGCAACATCCAGAACGCGGCCTTCCTGACCCAGCTGATGGCCGCGCGCGGTGTGCCGCAGGCGCGGTTGGCACTGTGGACTGGTATCGTGCTTCAGGTCGCCGCCGGTGTGCTGGTCATCGCAGGATTGTGGACGGCACTCGCGGCCACGGTGCTGCTGCTGTTCCTCATCGTCGCCACGCCGATGTTCCACAATTTCTGGGACCATCAGGGTCCGGACCGTGCGTCCCGCATCAATGGCTTCGTCGGGAATGTTGCCCTGAGCGGTGGCTTTCTGACCCTGATCGCGCAATCCGTTTGACGCACAGTTCCATGCCGACTGCGGCCTCTGGTGCCGACGGCTCAACCATAAAATCGGAACCAATCGAGCCGTTGACGCATTTCACACATGCATGCCCAGCATCCAGGATGAAATATGAAAATCGCCCATGTCGCGCCGCTTTATGAATCGGTGCCGCCAAGGCTCTATGGCGGCACCGAGCGCATCGTCTCGTATCTGACCGAAGCGCTGGTCGATCTGGGTCATGAGGTGACGCTGTTTGCCAGTGGCGACAGCCAGACCTCCGCGAAGCTGGTACCCAGCCGGGAACGCGCGTTGCGCCTCGATCCGCGTCCGCTCAAATCCGAGATCGCGGCGCATCTTTCGATGCTTGCGCAGGTGAGGGAACGGGCGTCGGAGTTCGATGTCATCCACTTCCACCTCAGCCACTTCCTGCATTTTTCCTTCTTTGAGGATATTGCGGAGCGGACGGTGACGACGCCGCATGGCAGGCTGGATTATGTCGACCTGGCGCCGGCCTATGAACGGTTCCCGCGCTTTCCCCTGATTTCCATTTCGCACAGCCAGAAGGCGGGCCTTGCCAACGCCAACTGGTTGGCGACGATCCATCACGGATTGCCGACTGCTCTCTACGAGCCGACGTTCGAGACGGCCGCCGAAGAACCCTACCTTGCCTTCCTCGGCCGGTTCTCACGCGACAAGCGCCCGGATCGCGCCATCGAGATCGCCTTGCGTTCGGGGCTCAAGCTCAAGCTCGCGGCAAAGATCGGCGACGACGATCGCGCCTATTTCCGTGAGGTGGTCGAGCCTTTGATCGATGGCGATCGCGTTGTCTATGTCGGTGAGATCGAGGAAAATCAGAAGGCGGAATTTCTCGGCAAGGCGGCCGGCCTGCTGTTCCCGATCGACTGGCCGGAGCCGTTCGGCCTTGCCGCCATCGAGGCAATGGCCTGCGGCACACCGGTCATCGGCTGGAGTTGCGGTGCGCTGCCGGAGATCATCGATCAAGGCGTCACCGGTTTTATCGCTGACACAATGGATAGCGCGGTCGCTGCGGTGCCGGACTTGCTGCAACTCGACAGGCGAAAGGTGAGGACCGTTTTCGAAAAGCGGTTCTCCGCCCGAAGAATGGCCGGCGACTATCTGGCCGCCTATGCGGGCCTGATCGGCGTCCCGAGCACGGCGAAGGCGTCTTGAGCAGCGACGTGCTCGAGCCACGGCAACGAAACAACAGGGATCTTTGACGAATGGCCCAACTCGATGAGCGCCAGCTCGATCCTGCGGTTGCGCTTGCATCGCTCGACGCCACCGCCCCTCGCGAGCCGCATCGGTTGTTTGCGCTCAAGCAGGGCGATTGCTTCGCCGTTGCCGACGCCTATGGCGACATACGTGGCGCCGGCGACGGTTTCTTTCGCGACGACACGCGGGTCCTTTCCGAGTTCCGGCTGACCGTCGGCGGCAGGCAGACATCTCTGCTCGGCGCCTCGCTCAGCCAGGACAATGTGCTGTTCACCACCAATTTGACCAATCTGCCGATACAGAGCGCCGGTGGACGCGACATCCCGCAGGGAGCCATTCACATCGAACGCGTCAGACTGCTTTGGCAGGACAGGCTGTTTGAACGCATCACCCT
>NZ_RZQE01000610.1:0-2912 GCF_004022955.1 Mesorhizobium sp. M7A.F.Ca.US.002.01.1.1
GTCGATCCGGACACGCCAGTGCCCGAGGTCATCTACGATCTCGGCAAGCTGCCGGAACCAGTGCGGCGCATGCATGATTTGATCGTCGAAGCCTGCAAGGGCGGCGATATCGAAAAGTTGCGGCCGTTGATCGGCACGGGCGACAGCACAACGCAATTGTCCCTAACCGACATTGATGGCGATGCCGTCGCTTTCCTCAAGGGCCTCTCGGGCGACCCGGACGGCCAGGAAATCCTGGCCATCCTGGAGGAGGTGCTTGATGCCGGCTACGTCCACCTCGATGCCGGCACGCCACAAGAGCTCTACGTGTGGCCGTATTTCTTCGCCCTCCCGCTGGACAAGCTGGACGCCAAGCAGCGGGTCGAACTGTTCAAGATCGTCACCGCTGGCGATTTCGACGACATGAAGCAGTTCGGCGCCTATATTTTCTATCGCGTCGGTATCACCCCTAGCGGACAATGGTCATTCTTCGTCGCCGGGGATTGAGAGCGGCTCTTCCCACCCACGGGGGTAGGGAGCCTAGCGGGGCAATGCCTCAGAAAACTCCACCGCCCTACCCTGGCTTGGCGTGGCGATCTCGCCTTCCCACATCACGCGGCGGCCGCGAATGACGGTGCCGACCGGCCAGCCGACCACTTCTCTCCCGTCATAAGGCGTCCAGCCGGCTTTCGAGCCGGCCTGCGCATTGGTGATGGTCTGGCGCCGCTTCATATCGACGATGGTGAAGTCGGCGTCGTAGCCGGCAGCGATGCGGCCCTTTCTCGCCATGCCGAAGATCCGCTGCGGGCCGTGGCTAGACAGGTCGACAAAGCGCTGCAAGGTCAGCCGGCCGGCATTGACGTGGTCGAGCATGATCGGCACCAGCGTCTGCACGCCGGTCATCCCCGACGGTGAGGCCGGATAGGGCTTTGCCTTCTCGGCCAGCGTGTGCGGCGCGTGGTCGGAGCCGAGCACATCGACGATGCCTTGCGCAATGCCATGCCAGACGCCATCGCGATGGCGCGCGGCACGCACCGGCGGGTTCATCTGGATCAGCGTGCCAAGCCTGAGATAGTCGTCGGCGCTCAGCGTCAAATGATGTGGCGTCGCCTCGCAGGTCGCGACATCCTTGTGTTGTTCGAGGAACACAATCTCCTCGGCGGTCGAGATGTGTAGAACATGGATGCGGGCACGGGCGTTTCGCGCAATGCGTACCAGCCGTTCGGTACAGCGCAAGGCGGCGATCTCGTCGCGCCAGACAGGGTGCGATGCCGGGTCGCCTTCGATGCGTTCGCCAAGGCGCTCGCGCAGCCGGAATTCGTCTTCCGAATGAAAGGCGGCGCGCCGGCGCGTGTTTCTCAGGATCGACGCCACGCCCTCGTCATCCTCGACCAGCAGGTCGCCAGTGGACGAGCCCATGAAAACCTTGATCCCGGCCGCACCCGGCAGCCGCTCAAGCTCGCCGACATCCCCGGCATTCTCGCGGGTGCCGCCGACCCAGAAGGCGAAATCGCAATGCATGCGCCCCGTGCCGCGCCGGACCTTGTCGGCAAGCGTTGCCTCGCTGGTGGTCAGCGGATTGGTGTTGGGCATCTCGAACACGGCGGTGACACCGCCAAGCACGGCAGCGCGCGAACCCGTTTCCAAATCTTCCTTGTGCTCCAGTCCCGGCTCGCGAAAATGCACCTGGCTGTCGACGACACCCGGCAGGATATGCAGGCCGCGGCAGTCGATCGTCTCGCCGGCCGAGGCCTGGCGGAGATCGCCGATGGCAGCGATGCGCCCGTCCTTCACGCCGATGTCGCGAGCCCCTTCGCCGTCATGGTTGACCACTGTGCCGCCTGTCAGGATGAGGTCGTAGATCATGGCCATGCTCTCTTGCGGGGGGAGTGCCAGCGGCTTACGTAAAGGCCGACCATTTTGCAAGATCAGGTTGCTTTTCCGCCCATGCCCTGTGCCCAGCTCAAAGACCGCGCCCTCATTTCCGTATCAGGTCCGGATGCCGAGCATTTTTTGCAGAACATCCTGACCACCGATCTCGACATCCTGGCTCCCGGCGAAGCCAAACCCGGTGCGCTGCTGACGCCGCAAGGCAAGATCCTGTTCGATTTCCTGATCTCCCGCACCGGCGAGAATGCATTCCGGCTCGAATGCCGTGCCGACATATCGGACGATTTCGTACGCCGGCTGACGCTCTACAAACTGCGCGCCAAGGTCGAGATTGCCAAATCCGATCAGGCGTTTGTCACCGTCGCGTGGGGACATGAATCAACACCCTCACAATCTGATTCAACGGCGGCCGCCGACACACGCTTTCCGAAGGGTGCCGTCACGCGTTCCTATGGCGAAACGGATGAGCGCGGCGATCTTGCCGCGTGGCAGGCCTTCCGCATTGTCGGCGGCATTGCCGAAAGCGGCAGCGACTACCAACTCGGAGACGCCTTCCCCCACGATGTGCTGCTGGACGAAACCGGCGGCATCGGCTTCAAGAAGGGCTGCTATGTCGGCCAGGAGGTCGTCTCGCGCATGCAGCATCGCGGCACGGCCAGGCGGCGCGTGCTGATTGCATCGGCCGACAGGCCCCTGCCCACGCCCGGCACCGAACTGACCGTCGCAGGCAGGCCGGTTGGCACGCTCGGCTCGACCGTAGACACGACCGGTCTGGCCATTGTGCGCATCGACCGGGTCAAGGCGGCGCTCGATGCCGGCCAGCCGATCATGGCCGGGGACGTTCCGGTAACGCTGGGCATTCCCGGTTGGGCAAAATTCGCCTTCCCGCAGGAAGCCGTCAGCGCGGAGGAGGCCTGATGGCGGCCGACCGCGTCGGCGCGCCGGCACGCGCCTGGCAGCGCATGCTGTCGGGCCGCCGGCTCGATTTGCTCGACCCCTCGCCGCTCGACATCGAGATTTCGGACATTGCGCACGGGCTCGCC
>NZ_RZQE01000611.1:0-2902 GCF_004022955.1 Mesorhizobium sp. M7A.F.Ca.US.002.01.1.1
CGTCGAGGCCGCGTTCGCGCAGAGCATCGATGACGCCGCGCGCGATCTGGTCGTTGCCGCAGAAGACCGCGTCGGGCCTTTCGCTTTTGCCGTCGAACAGTTGCGCAACCGCCTGGTGACCCCAGGCTTCCGACCAGGAGCCGAGCAGCGGCTCGCTGACCGTCAGGCCGTTTTCGGCGAGCACGTCGCGGTAAGCCTGAACGCGCGCGTGTACCACGGCAAAGCTCGCCGGCCCGGTGACGTGGGCGATGCGCTTGCGGCCAAGCCGGCAAAAATGCTCGACGGCCAGCCGGGCGCCGCCAACATCGTCCGAGACGAAGGCGACGGCGTCGGGGTCGGGCTGCGTGAAGGCATAGATCACCGGGACGCGCAGATTGGAGAGGTCGACGGGCAGATGGCGATCGATGCGCTTGCCAGTGGCGATGATGCCGTCAACGCGCTTGTCGAGCATGGCGTCGACATGCATCTGGCCCAGCCGCGGATCCTCCTCGACATTGCACAGGAACACCGAGACGCCATTGTCGACCAGCGCGTCCGAAATGCCCGACATCAGCGGCAGCGAGAAGCGGCCATAGGTATCGTTGGTGAGCAGGCCGACGGTGAAGCTGCGGCGTCGGAGCAGGCTTTGCGCCAGGCTGTTGGGCCGGAAGCCAAGCCGCCGGGCGGTCTCGCGAATGCGTTCGCGCGTCTCGGCTGTCATCCGGCCCTGGCTGTTGAGCGCCTTGGATGCGGTAGCGACGCTGACTCCGGCCTGCGCGGCCACGTCACGCAAGGTGACTGGCTTGGAAAAGACCGGAACAGGCAGATCGTCCGATGGCATCGCGCCGAGAGTCCTTAGTTGGAAAAAGGTTTTCTCTTACCGATCTGAAAGAGGCCCGGCAGGTGGCCGAGCCCGACTGAAATTGTTTGAGAAAACCTTTTCTCAGCTTAGGCTAGACCAGATTGGATCGCCGTTCAAGGGAAAAGCTGGTTGGGCCTCTGCTCTCTTCCTTCGAATGCAAACGCGGGTTAAAGCAGCGCCGGCAGCACTTAGCTCAGGGGAAGAGCGCCAGTCGCAGTGCTGGAGGCCCTCGGTCGAGACGGGGCGGGCTGCCGCTTGAGGCGTGAAGGATCGCAGCGTGCGCGGGATGCGAGGCCCGGCAAAGGGTTGGCGCTGCCGGGCAGCAAACCTGGCCGCAATATGTGCTGGCGGACGGTCTGAAGATCGTGCCGAAAATTCTGAACAGTCCCTCGGGATTAACCTTTCCGTAAATATTTGGCCGCTACTTCAACAGCCATGGCCTCGTGGCGGAGCGGCTACGCTGGAGACGGCAAATCTCTGAAGCCTCGGTTCGATTCCGAGGCGAGGCCTCCAAAATTTCGCGTCGAACAGCAGTCCCAATCTGCCCCAAGGGCAGTCAGTCCCCACGAATAGATTTGTGCGTTACGAAGGCGGTGCGGACCGGACGTTAAAGCAGTCCTGTCTTGCATTTGGCATGCCGGCACGCGCGAAAAGAGTGGTATGGAAGGGAGTCGAGCGTTCTTGCTTCGCTTTTTCCTGACATTCGAGGCCTTTCGTGCGTGAACCGTCGCTGCTGCCCGTCTTTGGAAAACTTGGCCTCAAGGCTCCTGCTGCCCTGGCGGCGGCACCGGCGCAGGTGTGTCGCACCTGCGGAAGCTTCTGGCCGTGCATGGCGGCATGGTGCTGAAACTGTCGGTCGTCGCCTGGACGGTGCTGATCCTGGGCGCCGTGTTTTTCACGATGCAAGGCTGACCGGCATGGCCAACCGCTACACGCTGCGTATGGAGCTTCCCCAGAGCTGGAGCATCATCGATGTCTTCACCGGCCAGCCTGCGGTGGTCCGGCAAAAGGTGATGGTCGGGATGGGGCCGCGCGAGGCCGAGGACATGGTCGTGCAGATGAATGTCCGCGATGTCAAACGCCGCGAACGGGCCGAGCGCAAGGCCTGATCCGTAGCGGCCCGCCGGCGGAAGCCTGCCGCACCGCAAATCAAGGGATTCCCGTGAGAGCCAGCCTGAAGCAGAAGATACTGGAGGTTTGCGACCGCAAGATCTCCGAGAAGGGGGCCGGCGTCGGCGTGTCGTTCTATGCGTTTTTCGCCAACAGAAACGACAACCCCGAACTCCTGATGGAAGCCGCCGAATGGTGGATCAGAACCCACCGCCTCGACCATTTCGAAAAGGCTGCGAAGATACGCGCGATGGTCGAGGAGATGGATCTTTAATCGTCGTTTTGAGCGACATGCAATGGACTGATCAGCCGAAATCGGACGCCGTCAGCACATACATGCTCTTGTGGGTGCGGTCGTAGGCCTTCGACGCCACTTCGCGGATGGCGCTGCTCTCGGTGTCGAATGTCTGGAGATAACCGGCTTCATCGGCCGCGGTTCCCGGCCGCATCTTGGCCATGGCGTCGGCGGCGACGGAGAACGAGATCTGGAACATGCCGTCATGGCCGACGAAACGGATGCGCTGGCCCGCCTCGTCATAGCTGCGGCTGCGGTTGGGGAAGGTGAGGCTCATGTCTTAGCCTCCGTGACTTTCTTGGTCACCCGCTTCTTCTTCGGCGTCGGATTGAGGGCCTCGGCGACACGATCGGCCTCTTCCTTGGCCAGCCGAAGCTCCCTCAGCCTTGCCGTCTTGATCTCCCTGGCTCTTGCCTCGGACATATATTCGGCGGTCGCCTTGTTTTTCTCCGCTGTCTTCTTCTGCTTGTCGACAAAGCGGGCTTCAGCTTTTTCCATGATCGTCTGATTGCCTTCGGCCATCGAAGAAATCTCCCTTGTGCCTGAAATCGTGAAAGTGAACTTGTCCGATAAATAGGCACTCGATCGGCAAAATTCAATCTTTTGAATTATTTGACATTCTGCGGATATCACGAAACGGCCAGCTGAAATAATAC
>NZ_RZQE01000612.1:0-2881 GCF_004022955.1 Mesorhizobium sp. M7A.F.Ca.US.002.01.1.1
GCGGTCGGGGTTCCAGTAATGGGTGGCAGCGTTGGCCTGGATGTTGACGATGATGCCAAGATCGGCGTCGAGGGTGGCGGTGACGGCGGCGTCCAGCATGTCCAGCAACTGACTGCGCGTCTTGGCGTCGGCGGCCAGGAAAGGGCCGGGATCGACGGGCAAGCGGATGAAATCGAGCCCGGTCTCGCGCAACCGACGCAGGTCGTCTGGGGTCGGCACCGGCCGTTGCGACTGGAAGGGCGGCCAGCCGTAGTCGGTGCGGGGTGCGGGAAATTCACGCGTCAGCGAGAACCAGGGCCAGGCGTTGACGCCGCGCCGAAACCGCGTCTCGGCGGCGGCGCGAGCGATTGGTGCGACCGGGAGCGAGCCGAGAGCCGCTGCAGTGGACAGCGCGGTCCGCAGCACCCGCCGGCGCGACCAGCCTATCATACGGTTCCTGGCGATGCGTGATCCATCGCAGTGGTCTTGGCGGCGGTCATGCCGAGCAGATGATAGGCCTCGTTTTCATAGGCGAGCAGGACATCGTCCCAGCGAAAGGCTTCGCGGGCCCGCGCCCTCGCGGCAACGCCGCAGGCCTTGACCAGGGCATCATCGTCCAGCGCCTGCTGCATCCGCTCGGCGCAACTGTTCTTGTCGGTGAAGTAGATCGCCGCAGCCCCTGCGGTCCACCTGTTGTAGGGATTGTCATGCGCGATCACCATGTTGCCGGCCGCCAGCGCCTCGACCAGCGACGGGTTGGTCCCGCCCACCGTGTGGCCGTGCAGATAGGCGCGGGCGTGGAAGCGCAGGGCCTTCACCGTTGCCTGGTCGTAAATGGCGCCCGGCAGCACCACCGAACCGTTCGCCGCCTTGCGGATGGCGGCATGGTAGGGGATGTCGTCGGACAGCGTTCCCAGCACCACCAGCTTCATGTCGCGCTTGGTGGAGCAAAAGGCTTCGACAATCGGCAGGATGTTGTTGTCGGGTTCGATGCGCGCGATCGAGATGAGATAACGCCCGGGCTCGAGGCCGAGCGCCCGGACCGGCGCCTCGGGCGCTGATGCCACCGGATCGGCGCCATAGGCGATGGTGGCGATGGCGCTGCGCGACCGGCGCGTCGCCAGGTGATCGGCGATGGCGGGATGATCGGCGACCAGCCGGTGCGAGGCCCAAGCGCCGATCCATTCGTTGAGCCAGAACCAGGTTCGCGCCGCCATCCCCCATTTGGGGCGACGCCACTCGATGCCGTCCATGTTGGTGAAGATCTTGCGCCGCTTCAGCCTGAGCCAGGTCAGGAAGACCGCGCCATTATAGCCGAGCACCAGGCAAACGCCCTGTCGTCTGGCAGCATCGCGGGCGCATTGCCAGTCGAATTCCAGGGTCGCGCGCGGTCCCTTGGAGGCGACCTGGATGTGAATGAGCTCGATGCCGCGCCAGGTTTCGCTGCGCACCCGCTGGTCGATCCGCTCGACCTCATCCTGGCAATAGACGCCGACCTTCCAGCCGCGCCCGACAAGAAACAGCGCCAGTTTTTCGGCAAAGGTTTCAAAGCCGCCATGGGCCGCGGGTATGCCGCGGGTCCCCAGGATTAGAATGGCGGGCTTTTCTGGTTTCATGGCCGGCGGCACTTTCACACATCTCATATATTAGATATTGCTTAATTTATAATGAGCAGACCGCAACTTTCGTGCCATCTTCCGATTTCGGTATCCTGGGAGGGGATCATGGCGCGGGGTTGTAAAAAAACGGTGTTGAACCCGGTGGTTGTTTCATTCTCGGTCAACCCTTCTGTGCGTAGCTGTATCGAAACGAAGCAATGCCAGGGGCGTACGGCCGGCAGTCGGACATATCGAACCGATAGGCGGACATATCGAACCAGGCATGATTCTTGCGGACGGGGTTCTGCCACAATCGCCCAGCGCGATGGTTGTAGCATCCGGCGGGAAACAAAGATGCGGATTGCCTGCGTTCATCAGGGTTATGAACTCTATGGTTCTGACCGCAGCTTCGCGGAGAGCGTGGCTGCGCTGCGCGCCGCGTTTCCGTCGGCCGACATCGAGGTGGTCTTGCCGCGCAGCGGGCCGATCGTCCAGATCCTGGAAGCGCATGCCAGCCGGATCGTCTTCGAACCGCTCTGGGTGTTGAGGCGCCAGGCCATTGCGCGCCTTGCGACAGTCGAGATGGCGCGATTGCCGGTTGCCGTGTTCAGGGCGTGGCGGCGCCTCAAGGCCTGCGACCTCGTCTATGTCAACACCTCGATCGTTGCCGACTATGCGCTGGCCGCGCGCTTGCTGCCTTACAAGGCCGTCCTGCACATCCACGAAATCCCCGAAGGCGCCATGCGCAGGGTACTTGTCGGCCTGATGCGCTGGAGCCATGCGGATCTGATCTTCAACTCGCGCGCGACACGCACCGCGTTTGGCGATCCCAAGGCGGCGCGCGCATATGTCGTCTACAACGGCGTTGCCGGGCCGGCGGCGGTCGAACCAATGACGTATGACGGCAAGCGCCCATTGCGGGTGCTGCTGCTCGGCCGCATCAACCGGATCAAGGGGCAGGAGGTCCTGCTGGAGGCGATCGCCTCGATGCCGGCAGAACTCCAGGCGAGGGTCGAGGTGCGGCTGGTCGGCGGCGCCTTCGAAAGCACCGAGCGCGAGCGTGCGCTTGCCGAACTGGTCGAAACCATGGGGCTTGCCGGGCGCGTCGGAGTCCTGCCTTTCATTCCCGATCCCTCGGAGCATTATCGCTGGGCCGACATCGTCACCGTGCCGTCGCGGCGTCCGGAATCGCTGGGCCGCGTCGCCATCGAGGCGATGGCTTATGGCCGGCCGCCGCTTGTGTCGGCGATCGGCGGGCTGGTGGAAGTGGTCAGCGACGGGCAGACCGGCTGGCATGTTCCGCC
>NZ_RZQE01000613.1:0-2879 GCF_004022955.1 Mesorhizobium sp. M7A.F.Ca.US.002.01.1.1
GTTGTTGACCAGCTCAGCGTCGATGCCGATGGCGGCGAGCGCCTGGCGCAGATAGTCGCCGAACTGTTTTGTCTCGTTGAAATAGGGCGCAGGCAGCAGTTTCAGCGTGAAGCGCTTGCCGTCCGGGCCTTTCTTGTAGCCGGCTTCGTCGAGCAGCGCGTTGGCCTTGGCGACGTCGAAGGCATAGGTCGGCACATCGGCGGTGTAGAATTGTGGATCGTTCTTCGGCACCGGGCCGGTGGCTGTCGCGGCATAGCCGAGGAACACCGTCTTGACGACGAAATCCTTGTCGATGGCATGCGCGATCGCCTGGCGCACTTTGACATCGGCCAGTTCCTTGCGGCGATGGTTGATCTCGACGACGAGCTGATAGGTCAGCCCTTCGTAACCCTTGGTGATCACTTTCAGGCCCGGCACTTTCGAGATGCGGTCGAGGTCGGCCAGCGGCACGGCGGAAAAGGCCGCCAGCTGGATCTCTCCGGCCTCCAGCGCGCTCGCCGCGGACGTGCGATCCGGCAGCACCTGATAGATGATCTCGTCGAGATAGGGCTCGTCCTTGCCCCAGTAGTCGGTGTTTTTGGTCAGCCGGTAATATTGGCCGGCCTTGTACTCTGCGAATTTGAACGGCCCGGTGCCGATGGGCGCGTTGTTGGCCGGGTTGTCCTCGATCTTGCCGACCTCGTAGATGTGCTTCGGCACCACGCTGCTCAGCGCCGGCAGCGCGTTGCGGATCAACTGGAACGGCGTCGGCTTGGCGAATTTGAACACGGCGGTGAGATCGTCAGGGGTGTCGACGCTGGCCAGATCCTTGAACACGGTGCGGCCGAGATTTTGCAGCGGCTTCCAGATTTGCAGCGCCGAGAAGGCGACGTCGGCCGAGGTGAACGGTTTGCCGTCATGCCATTTGACGCCGTCGCGCAGTTTGAACGTCACCGAGAGCCCATCGGCGGCACCCTCCCAGCTCAGCGCCAGCCTTGGCGCGAGTCCGTCCTTGCCGTCGTAGGAGGCTTCGGCCAGCGTTTCGACGATCTTGCTGGAGATGAAGAAGACGCCGTTGGAAGCGACGATCGCCGGGTTGAGGTTGCGCGGTTCGGAATCGGCGGCAAGCACAAGCCGCCCGCCCTTCTTCGGCGTCTGCGCCCAGCCCGGTGTCGGGATGGCGGTGGAGGCCAGCAGCATTGCCGAGCCGGAAAGCATCGTGCGCCTGGAAATCGTGAAGCCTGACATGATCGAACTCCGTCCTCTCCGCGACCCGGTTGGGCGCGCCAATACCCCTCGAACGCCGGCAAGCCCGCCAGCATCCTTGCGGCGGCGATTATGAGCCTTGCCGAGGGTTTCGCCAGAGACGGAATTGGCGCATCCTCGCTTGGCTTTGAAATTTTCGTCCGCTGGACCAGTTTGGAATATGCGCTTCTATCGCGTCAATCTGGTAGGACCAAATTGATGGGATATGCGACGGACAAAGGTATGATGACATGGAACGGTGCTGTTTGCCCTATTTCTGGCTGGACCAGAACGGGCAAAATGGTGCAGATTTGAGTCATGGCCAGGGGATCGCGAGCGGAACGGCCGGCGGTCCCAGGCAATTCAGGGAGAGAGAGATGAACATTGCTCCGGGCAAGAATGCCGTCGGCAATATCCCGTTCGACCAGGCAAGGGTCGACCGGCTGATGGAGGAGGCCGGCATCGATGTGCTGCTCGCCACCTCCAAGCACAACACGCAATACCTGCTGGGCGGTTACAAGTTCATCTTCTTCGCCGCCATGGATGCGATCGGCCACAGCCGGTACCTGCCGATCGTCGTGTACGAAAAGGGCGGGCCGGACCATGCCGCCTATATCGGCAACCGCATGGAGGGCGGCGAGCACCAGAACAATCCGTTCTGGACGCCGACGCTGCACGCCGCCTGCTGGGGCACGCTCGACGCCGCCAACCTTGCGGTCGAGCACCTGCAGAAGATCGGCAAGGCCGGCGCGCGCATCGGCATCGAGCCTGGCTTCCTGCCATCGGACGCCTATACGCTGATCCGCAAGGCGTTGCCGGATGCCAGGCTGATCGATGCGACCGACATGCTGGAGCGTATGCGCGCCATCAAGACCTATGCGGAGCTGGAGAAGCTGCGCACGGCCTCCGAACTGATCACCGATTCCATGCTGGCGACCATTGCCTGGGCGCGTGAAGGCACGACTAAAAGCGAGATCATCGAGCAGCTGCGGCGCGAGGAAACCAATCGCGGCATCCATTTCGAATATTGCCTGCTGACGCTGGGTGCCAGCCACAACCGCGCCGCTTCACCGCAGGCGTGGGAAAAAGGCGAGGTGCTGTCAATCGATTCCGGCGGCAATTATCACGGCTATATAGGGGACCTCTGCCGGATGGGCATTCTCGGCGAACCGGATGCCGAGCTCGAAGATCTGCTGGCCGAGGTCGAGACGGTGCAGCAGGCGGCCTTCTCAAAAGTCAAAGCGGGCACGCTGGGCGGCGACATGATTTCGCATGCCGAGGGCGTGCTGAAGGCTTCGAAGGTCGCGCCCTACACGGATTTCTTCGCCCATGGCATGGGGCTGATCACGCACGAGGCGCCGTTCCTGATGACCAACCACCCGGTGACCTATGAAGGCACCTATGCGGCCAAGCCGCTGGAGAAGAACATGGTGCTTTCGGTGGAGACGACCATGCTCCACCCGACACGGGGCTTCATCAAGCTGGAAGACACGCTGGCGGTGACGGACGCTGGTTATGTGATGTTCGGTGATCGGGGCCGGGGGTGGAACAGGGGTGGGACGGCCTAGCTGGTATTGAGGCTGCTGCCCCCTCACCCGGATTGCCATCCGGGAAAAGCAATTCGGGGCAATCCGACCTCTCCCCGAGGGGAGAGG
>NZ_RZQE01000614.1:0-2871 GCF_004022955.1 Mesorhizobium sp. M7A.F.Ca.US.002.01.1.1
ATGTCAGCCCGCTGCCGACCGTCATCCCGATCTTTTCCTGGAGCAAGGGCATGTTGGCGGCATTGCGGACGCTGTTCGGCTCGACCAGCGCACCGCGCAGCCGCGGCGCCATCCTGATCAAGATCGGCCTGATGATCTATGATTTCTACGGCTCGCGAAACCAGGTCATGCCGCGCCACCGCATGGTCGGGCGGCGCCAGGCGCTCAGCGGGATGCCGGCGCTCAATCCCTCGATTGTCGCCACCGGCACCTACTACGACGCCAAGATAAGCCACCCCGAAAGGCTGGTGCTTGAACTGATCCTCGATGGGCGGCAAGCAAACGCGGCCTCGGCCAGCGCGAACTATACGGCGCTGGTCAAGTCCGCCGATGGGGTACTGACCTTCCAGCCGGAAAACGGCGCGGCCTTTTCGGTGCGGCCGAAGCTGGTGGTCAACGCCGCCGGTCCGTGGATCGACGATGTCAACGAATTGCTTGGCGCGCCGTCGAAGATGATCGGCGGCACCAAGGGCTCGCACGTCCTGCTCAAGCATGACGAACTGGTCAAAAGCCTGGCCGGGCGCATGCTCTATTTCGAAGCCGATGACGGCCGCATCTGCCTCATCTACGATTATCTCGGCCTGGCGCTGGTCGGCTCCACCGACATCAAGGCCGACAATCCCGACGCGGTGCGCTGCGAGCCCGACGAAGTCGAGTACCTGCTCGACAGCGTGCGGACTCTGCTGCCGGGAATGGCGTTCGAGCGCGACCAGATCGTCTATGCCTATAGCGGCATCAGGCCGCTGCCGGCCTCCGATGCATCGCTGCCCGGGCTGATCAGCCGTGACCACTCCGCGCCGGTCACCGAGCCGGATCGGAACAGACCTTTCGCGGTCATCTCGCTGGTCGGCGGCAAGTGGACGACCTTTCGCGGTTTCGCCGAGGAAGTCGCCGAAACCGTGCTCGGCCGCCTGCAGCGCAGCCGCAAGGTGACGACGCAAGCCATGCCGATCGGCGGCGGCAGGGATTTCCCGACCAATGCCGCAGCGCGAGCAAGTTGGCTGGCTCTGGCTCACTCGAAGACGGGCGCTGAGGAACGGCGTCTCGATGCGCTGCTGTCGCGATACGGCACCAGAGCCACGCAGATCGCCACGCATGGGTCGGGCGATGAGAGTCGGCTGCCGGATTCAGAAAGCTACAGCAAATTGGAAATCGACTACATCGTCCGCAACGAGTTCGTCGAACATCTGGCCGACATCGTCATGCGCCGCAGCACCTTGGCGATATCAGGCTCCCTGACAGGCCGCGACCTGCAGGCGATCGCGGCGATTGCCGGACAGGCGCTGGGCTGGAGCGCCGGGCGCCTTGCAAGGGAAGTCGAGGCCGCAATTGTGGAACTCGAGGACCGGAACCTGATGCGGCTGGGCTGATCAGTCCGTCACCGATGCTCTTCACAAGGCAATCCGGTCGGTTTGCCCATGGATGCGCCGCATCCGCAAATCGCCCAACTCACAGGCGGATTGGGATTTTGCCGATATTAGATATTATCCCTGAAAAACAGCTAGTTAGAAAAAAACCTGGATAGCCGACGGCCGTGCAATTCTGCCGGCTTAAGCCTGAGATAACACAGATTGACGTTAAATTAACATCACCGTATGATCGAGTAACATGCTCACCTCCTAATAGGTCGATGTTGCCCGCCGAATGCCGGCAGACCGGCGTTTCGGGAAGGGCGAGACCTGTGAATTCCCCGTATGTGCATGCGCCCAACCCGGCGGGGGATTGACAGCAATGCAGGGATGTGAAAATTTTTGCACACAAAGATAATAATATCATCTCAGGGAGGAGATGGCTTGAAATCCGGCGGAACCGCTAACCGCGATCATGAGTCCAGCCTCGCCACCCGCGCGGCCTGGCTTCACTATGCCGGGGGTCTGACGCAGGCCCAGGTGGCCAAGCGGCTCGGCCTGACCAGCCTCAAGGCGCATCGGCTCATCACGCGGGCCACTCAGGATGGCCTGGTCAGGGTGATCATCGACGGCGACGTCGGCGAATGCATCGACCTCGAGCAGCAGCTGATCAATGCTTACGGGCTCGATTACTGCGAGGTCGTTCCGGATCTCGATCAGGACGAGCTGCCGCTGAAGGCGCTTGGCATCGCCGGCGCTCAGTTTCTGAAGCGGGAGATCGATCGCGGCGAGGACATGCTGATCGGCGTCGGCCACGGCCGTACCCTTGCCGCAAGCGTCGAGTATCTGACGCGCACCGCCGCCGCCCATATCCGTTTCGTCTCGCTGCTTGGCGGTGTGACGCGCAAGTTCGCGGCCAACCCGCACGACGTCATGCATCGGCTGGCCGAGCGGACCGGCGCGCAGGCCTATGTGATGCCGGTGCCTTTTGTCGCCAACACCGCGGAGGACCGTGAGGTGCTGCTTGGGCAGCGCGGCATCAGCGATGTCTTCGACCTCGCAAGCCGGTCCGACCTGATGTTCGTCGGCATAGGGACCGCCGAGCGGGAAGCTTCGCTGGTCGCCACCGGCATGATCGAACATTCCGAAATCGATGAGGTCAAACGCGATGGCGGCGTCGGCGAGCTGCTCGCCCACTTCTTCGACGACCAGGGACGCCCAGTGGAAACGGCGCTGTCGGACAGAATCCTGGCACTCCCGCGGGACCAGTTGAAGGGCCGCCGGATTGTCGCCGTCGCCGGCGGCAAAGTGAAAATACGCGCCATCAAAGCGGTGCTCGAAAGCCGCTATCTCAGCGGCCTGATCACCGACGAGTCCACCGCTCGTGCCCTTGTCGAACAGAAAAAACCCAATGGCGCGAAGCGCCATATGAACGGAGGATCGCCAAATGCGTGACAAGCGCGGATCAGCCTTGCTGGCGGTT
>NZ_RZQE01000615.1:0-2858 GCF_004022955.1 Mesorhizobium sp. M7A.F.Ca.US.002.01.1.1
CTGCACCGCCGCGACATCCATAAGCTGATCGAGGCGGCTGTCGAGGAGGATGTGCCCGGGGACTGGGGAACGCTGTGGAAGCGGTTCCGGGCCATTGTGGACGCAATTCCACGCCGGGCAGGCCTGTCGGAGCTGGAAGGGGTCGTCGCCGAGCTGGTAGAGCTGCACGAAGCGGTCAACAAGATGCTGGAAAGCTTCACAAATGCCAAGAATCCTAGCGGCAATGAGTCCCATAATGAGCGGCAGCAATCTGATTCAAACACAGACTCCGCTTTTGTATTTGAACCGGCTTTCGAAAAAAGCAGGGCGGAGGCCGAGCCAACATCCCACCCCCCCGAGAAGCCGAAAGGCTACCCGATTGGACTGGTGCTGCGGGCCTGTCCCGATATTGCCGACTATGCCGTCAACGGGATCGGAAGCTGGCGCGACTTGATGATGACCGCCGCCCAGGTGCGAGGATACCTTGGCGTGTCGCCTTCAGCCTATGAGGAGGCTTGCCATGTGATGGGCCAGGAAGTTGCCGCGATCGTGATCGCCTGCATTCTGCAAAGAGCGCAGCATATCAACTCGGCTGGCGGTTATCTGCGCGTGCTGACCGAAAAGGCAAAAGCGGGTGAGTTTTCTGTTGGACCTATGCTCATGGCGGCGCTGAAAGCCAATGGCGCGTCAGCACGGATGACCGGATGAGCGGCAAGATATCGCGGGGCAGCGGCGTAAGGATGTGACCGGTGCTGTTGAGGTGGCCTGGCACATTCCCACCTGTCGGCGGGGTTTGCGGCGCGGCCACTGAACGGGTTCGTTCTTGAAAACAGTCTACAAGTGCCATATCTTCTGCACACGAAATATGACTCCCGATATGGTAGGATGAACACCATGGGCCAGGCACTCAAGATAGCCGAGCAGAATGGACCTCTCATCTTGTCCTACATGGACCGGAATGGGAAGATTGCGATTGGGCAGGTCGCGGACGGTTTTGGCATGTCCAAAGGCCAGTTGGCCCAGACTGCAGGTCTTGCACGCGAGACGCTTTATCGGTCAGAGCGTAGCGCCACGGTAAAGACCCAGGGGCGTCTGCGAGAAATGCTCGAGATCATCAGCCGAGTGACGGAATGGGCGGGTGGCAAGGAGCAGGCGATGGCCTGGTATCGGGCTCAGCCGCTTCCGGCATTTGGGGGACGCACCGCTGAGGCGCTGGTGAAGGACGGCAAGGCAGCAGCGGTCCGTGATTATCTCGATCACATGGCCGTTGGCGGGTTTGCGTGAGGTTCGTCGGAACCTGCTACCGCGCACATGATCCACGTTGGGCATTCAAGCCGACTTCCGGCGAAGGAGCGGCGATCCGAGGGGCTCGATTCAATCCCAAAGGCGTGCCGGCGCTCTATCTGGCGCTGACCATCATGACAGCGATCAAGGAAGCCAACCAGGGCTTCGCACAGCGGATCGATCCCTGCGTGCTTTGCTCCTATGAGATCGATTGTGACGACATCGCGGATCTGACAACGGAAGAGCGGAGAGGAGAGTTTTCTGTGACGCTCGAAGAGATGGCCTGTGCCTGGGCGACGGCTCTCAGCAACGGAGAACGTCCAGCGTCCTGGTCCATCTATGAGCGGTTGCAACCCCGAAATGTTGCCGGCATCGTGGTTCCGAGCTTCGCGCCGGGGGCCGAGATGGAGGATCGCAATCTGGTCCTTTGGAACTGGGGCCCCGATCTCCCGCACAAGGTGGCTGTATTCGACCCCAGTGGTCGGCTGCCGAGGGATCAGCTGTCTTGGCGATAGACCGATCCGCCAGGGGAGGGGGCCTACAGTCCACTGGCCCTGGTGAGATTGACGCGAAACCGGTCCCTGCGCCGCTGGTAGCGGCGGGTCATTTCGGCCGACGTATGGCCAAGCTGCTTTTGAACGTAACGCTCGTCGACCTCAGCCGATGAGGCAAGACCGGCGCGCAAGGAATGACCGGAAAATTTCTCTGCACGATCGCCTTCGGACAGGTCGCCACGAACCCCGGCTGCGAGGGCGGTGCGTTTGACCAGCCGCGCCACTTCCTGGTCGTTGAGCCGCTCGGCTGCAACTGCTTTGCCGTTTCCGGTGACGCGTCGAAACAACGGCCCATGGCCGACCCTCGCCAGTTTCAGCCAGGTTTGCACCGCCACAACCGGGCATGTGGCATCGGACGAGCCACGGCCGATCTCGACCTCGCGCCAGCCGGTCTTTCCGCGCAATGCGACGAGAACGCCTTTGTCCAAAACCTCGATCCAGCCGCGGCCGTCCTGGGTTTGGTCCCTGGCAACGTCCAGGCCAACGATTTCAGAACGCCGCAGGCCGCCGGCGAAACCCAACAGGAGCATGGCGCGGTCGCGCAGGCCGCGCAACGTTCCACGGTCAAGGGTCTCGAGCATGGCAATCAGGTCTTCAGTCAGAATGGCTTCCTTTTGCCGGGGAGGGGAGGCGTGGGTGTTGCGAATGCCGGCCAGCACAGTGGCGATATGCCGGTCCTTCCTGTCCAATGGCTGGCCACGCTGAGAAAAATTCCAGGTGATCGAGGAGAGACGTCGCTCGATGGTCGAGACGGCGTTCGGCTTCTTGTCGCCCGTCACCTTACCGGACGCGCAGGCCGTGATGTAAAGGCCAACGACCTGCGGGTCGGGCGGCAACACATCGAGATGCTGGCGGCGCGCCCAGGCGCAAAAATGCTTCCAATCGGCGGCGTAGGCGCGCCGGGTGTTCGCCGAGCTTGCTGCCTCGACGTAATCGCGCGCGCGCTCGGCGAGCCCTTCCAGGTGCGCCGGCAGGGGAGGGGCGTTTTGCGGCTCGCAGGGTGCCTGCGCCATTTCCATGACGATATCGACAATATCAGGC
>NZ_RZQE01000616.1:0-2854 GCF_004022955.1 Mesorhizobium sp. M7A.F.Ca.US.002.01.1.1
ACCCGTCGGCGCGCCCCAGCACCGAGAACTCGATCTCGCGGCCCTCGACGAATTCCTCGATCAACACTTTGCCGTCGTAGCGGAAAGCCGTGTCGATGGCCTGCTCGAAGCCGTCCCTGTCATTCACCTTGCTGACCCCGAAGGACGAGCCCTGGCGCGCCGGCTTGGCGAAGAAAGGCAGGCCGAGCGTCCCGGCAATCTCCTGGAAGGAATGCTTGCCGTTTCGATGCACGGTGACGGAGCGGGCAACCGCCAGTCCCGCCTCGCGCATCAGCCGCTTGGCGACGTCCTTGTCCATGGCGGCGGCCGAGGCGAGAATGCCGCAGCCGACATAGGCGACATCGGCGACCTCGGCATAGCCCTGCACCGAGCCGTCCTCGCCGAACGGCCCGTGCAGCACCGGGAACACGACGTCGATGGGGGGCAGCTCAGGCTGCGTACCATCCCGCGACACCGCAACCAGCCGGCCCTTGCCGCCGGGCAACAAAGCAACCTCCGGGCCGTCTTCGGAGGCCGGCGCCCCTGCCGCCTCATCGCCGATCGCCGCGGCGCGATCGAGTTGTTGCAGCAGCCACCTGCCGCCTCGCGAAATGGCGATCGGCACGATATCGTAGCGCGTGCGGTCGATCGCCTTCAGCACATTGGCGGCCGAAAGGCGCGACACGTCGTGCTCGGCCGAACGCCCGCCATAGAGGATGGCCACTCTTGTCTTGTCGGTCATCGAAATCCCTCGACTGTCAAAAAATCAAATGGCGACGGCAATGCCGCGATTGGCAAAGAAGCGGTCGAAATCGGCCGGTGACAACACTGCGTCTGCCTGTGTGGCGGGCTCATGGCCGGACGGGTTGTGAAAGCGGAAACCTTCGTCGGATGCCGCGGTGATCAGCACCAGATGGCCGCCCTTCGAGGGCGGCTCACGCTCGGGCCAGCGGATCGAGCTGCTGACCGACGCGATGAAGAAGCGCGTCCGCTGCATGATCGCCGGAATGTCTGATGTGGCGACATTGGTCATCACCTCGGCGCGCAGGCCGAAAGCTTCCTTCACGAAGCTGACGAAGGGCGCGTAGATCAGCCCCTTGATCGATCTCTCATTGACGACATAGCCGCCATATAAGGTGCAGCGCCTGGCAAGCTCGATCGTCGGCACGATCTCGCCGCGGCTGGCCAGAATCATCTTAAGGCAGGCCATGCCGCAGATGTTGGCGGCCCAGATTGCGTATTCGTCGAGGGTCTCCGCCCCGGATCGCCTCCACAGCGGATCGCGCCTGAGCGCAACATCCGCGCCGTCGGCGAGCACGTCCAGCGTCATGTCAGGCGTTTCCCACTGGCTGAAAAACGGCACGGTTTCAGGCGGCGGGCTCATGCGGTCTCCTCGGTCGGCTGGTTCCATCTCGTATACGAGGATACGAGATGGATGAAAAGCCGTGACATTCAGTGGCGCGACCCAGAAGATGTCATCTTCCGTTTCGGTCAACCATCGCTGACATCCGGGGTTAGCGGAAGCCTCTCCCGCCTTCGTCATCCACAGGCGGAGCAGGAGCGAAGCTCCGTCGCGGAGACCCGAGGATGACGAACGTGGTGAATGCTGCGCGCCGCCTACTCGGCCTTCGCCCAGCCGAAAACCAGCCACGCATATTTCGATTTTTCGTAGGGTTCGACAGTGTAGGTCATCTGCATGTCGCCGTCCTTGGCGTAGATATCCAGCCGGGGCGCCGTATCCAGCTCGAGCCACGCCGAACTCTTGCTGAACGACCAGGTTCCGCACCAGACGCAAGGCCCCGACGTCGGATCTCCGGGCTGGTGAAAATTGTAGCGGCCGTCCGCCGTGATCTCCAGATAATCGAACGCCCCGTAAAACGCGGTCACCGTCTGCTGGAACTCACTGGCGGCCGCTTCCTGTTCCGGTGTCGGCGCATCCTTCATATCGCGCGGCGGCCGGATGGCTCCGCCGTTGAGTTTCCATTTGCCGACAAAATCCTTCTCGGTCGGAAGATATTCCTCCTGGGCCTGCGCCGATGAAATATAAGCAAAGGATGATATACTTGTGAGGCCAACGGCCCCGATCGCAAATAGAAGCGTGGCGGCACAGATCGCCCTTGCTGGGTTTTGCATAAAAAAAATATCTCCACGGGGGGTAAGGGGAGTTTTATTGAAAATTTGTGGCGGACGTTGCTTCGGGACCGATTCCCACCCGCCATTTGCACGGTTAGCATCGGGGCCACCGATCTGGCAACGCAAGGCAGCCTCTCTCCAGCATCGCCCATGCGTCCGCGATCCCGGCCGGCTGAATATCGGCAGCTTAGAAGGTGATCTTCACCGAAGCGGCGCTGCGACGATGCGGGCCGTGATGGACGGCCTCGATGTTGTTGCCGTCCGGATCGAGCAGGAAGGCGGCGTAATAGCCGGGGTGATAGGGCCGTTCGCCCGGCGCGCCATTGTCCGTGCCGCCGGCCGCCAGCCCGGCCTTGTAGAAGCCGTCGACCATGGCGTGGTCCCTTGCCTGGAAAGCCAGGTGATGGCGGCCGGTGAGTTTTCCCTGTGCGGCCCGGCTGTCGGCAGTGGAGACAAACAGCTCGTCGGCCCAGAAAAAGTCGGCGCCGCTACCTCCGATCGGGACATCGAGCGCCTGCAGGACCGCCTCGTAGAAACGCCGGCTGGCCGCGAGGTTTCTGACCACCAGTTGGATGTGGTCGATGAGCCGGCCGCGATGCAATTCCTGGGTTTCCATGAAAACGCCTCCTCGTGTGGGTTCGAATTTAGGTTGGGATAGGGCGTCGTCAATGCGGATACTTCCCAGCAAACAAAGGGCCCGCCGGGAGGGGATCCGGCGGGCCTTTGGAAAGCATGTCTAGCC
>NZ_RZQE01000617.1:0-2844 GCF_004022955.1 Mesorhizobium sp. M7A.F.Ca.US.002.01.1.1
GCAGCCGGCCCTTCCCCTTTTGCGCGGTATCAACCATCACGCCGTGGAAGCGATGCCTGGCGAACATCGGCAGAAGCTCGAAGTCCGGCGCCAGATCGGCAAACAGCACGGCAATCAGCTTCGTTCGTGCGGCGAGCGGTTCAAGCGCCTGTGCGCAGGCAGAGATATTTGCCGAAGGAAAAAATCCGATCTTCACATAGTCGACGCCGGTCGCCGCGATCTCTTCGGCCTTGATGCGGATCGTTTCGGGTTCCATCGGCAGGTCGCCGCAGACAGCGCTGACCGGAGCCCGACCCGCGATGAAAGAGATCGTTCGGAGCATGGTTTCCATGGACACCGCGCCCAGGGCTCCCGCCTTCGGGTCCTTCAGGTCGACGATATCGACACCTCCAGAAAGAGCGATCTCCGCCTCTTCGATGCCGGTGACGCTTGCCAGCATTCTGGTCATTTGAACAGTTTCTCCAGTTTGGAGGACAAGACGCTTTTATAGAGGCGGTCGATCCCCCTGCGCCACGTCTCGCCGGTGTTGCCATGCGAATCGACGCTGGCGACCTTCCGCACCGTTCTGGCAGGCGCGAAAAGTCGTCCTATAGGGTTTGATAAATTTTGCGGGTCGGCTAAGTTGATCATGGGCACCTTGACTTGGCGCGGGTCCGGCAACCGTCGAACCTCTGCGCAAGAATGGGTAATTACTATCGATGACGAGCGCGGTGCCAGGCACTCTCGCTGCCTTTTTGTGCTTTTTTTCCCTGACCGTCAACGTTTCCGACGCGACAGGCCAGGAAACGGTGGCGAAGCCGGAAAAAAAGATAACTGAAATCAAGATAGGCTATTTGCGGGCCTACGCACCGCAATTGACGCTTTCCATGCTCGACCTGCCGCCACGTGACGAAGGTGTCGCCGGTGCCGAGGTAGCGATCGGCGACAACAACACGACGGGAAAGTTCACCGACCAGAAATTCAGCCTCGACGTGACCGAGGTCAAGCCCGACGGCGACGCGGTTCAGGCATTCGAAGGCATGATCGCCAAGGGCGACCGCTATGTGGTCGCCGATCTTTCAGCCAAACAATTGCTGTCGATCGCCGACATCGCCCGCGACAAAGGCGTGCTGATCTTCAACGTCGGCGCCACCGACGACAGCCTTCGCGAGGAGGACTGCCGCATCAACGTTTTCCATATCGCGCCGACGCGCAGCATGCTGGCCGACGCGCTGGCGCAGTATCTCATGGTGAAGAAGTGGCCGAATTGGGTGCTGCTCTATGGATCACATGAGCAGGACCATCTCTACGCCGATGCGCTGCGCCGCGCGGCAACCCGCTTCGGCGGCCAGATCGTCGCCGAGAAGGAATTCAAGGATACCGGCACAGCCAGGCGCACCGACACCGGCGCCACGCAGATACAGCAGCAGATTTCCGTGTTCACGCAAGACCTCCCGGAGCACGACGTGGTGCTTGTCGCCGACGAAAGCGAGGTTTTCGGCACCTACGTGCCCTACCGCACCTGGACGCCGCGGCTGGTCGCCGGCACGGCCGGTCTGGTTGCATCGTCATGGCATCCCGCCAGCGAACAATGGGGCGGCATCCAGATGCAGAGCCGCTTCCTGAAGACGACGAGCCGGCGGATGCTCTCCAAAGACATGTCGGCCTGGACCGCGGTGCGTGCGGTCGGCGAGGCCACCACGCGCACCAAGGGCGACGATGCGAAAAGGATCAGCGACTATATACGCTCTGACGATTTTTCGGTTGCTGCTTTCAAGGGGCAGAAGCTGACCTTCCGCAAATGGAACCTCCAGCTTCGCCAGCCGATCTTGCTTGGCGACACCAAGTCGGTCGTCTCGACATCGCCACAGGAGGGCTATCTTCACCAGGTCTCCGAACTCGACACTCTCGGTGTCGATCAGCCGGAAACGAAATGCGCTCTCAAGTAGAGTCAATCGGGAGGAATTTGCGTGCAGAAACGAGCTTGCGCATTCGCCATTCTCGCGGCCGGCTTCACGGCCAGCCCGGCATCGGCCTATACGGCTTACGTGTCCAACGAGAAGGACAACACGATGACCGTCGTCGACACGGCGACGATGCAGGTGGTGAAGACCGTCGAAGTCGGCCAGAGACCTCGCGGCATCACCATCTCGCATGACGGCAAATTCGTCTATCTATGCGCCAGCGATGACGACACGATCCAAATCATCGACACCGCGACACTTGAAATCATCGGTACGCTGCCTTCCGGCCCCGATCCCGAATTGTTCGTCCTCTCGCCCGACGGCAAGACGCTTTATGTCGCCAATGAGGACGACAATCTCGTCACCGCCATCGACGTCGAAAGCAAGCAGGTCCTGGCCGAGATACCAGTCGGCGTGGAGCCGGAAGGCATGGGTGTCAGCCCCGACGGCAAGACCATGGTCAACACCTCGGAAACCACCAGCATGGCGCATTTCATCGACACCGGCACGCATGAGGTGACGGACAATGTGCTGGTCGACACGCGCCCTCGCTTCGCCGAATTCAAGCCCGACGGCTCGCAGGTCTGGGTCAGCGCCGAGGTCGGCGGCACCGTCAGCGTCATCGACAACGCCAAACGCGAAGTGGTGAAGAAGATCCAGTTCGCGATTCAGGGACTGCGGGCCGAAACCATCCAGCCGGTAGGCATCGCCATCAGCGCCGATGGCAAGAAAGCCTATGTCGCGCTCGGCCCGGCGAACCATGTCGCGGTGATCAATACCGACACTTATGAGGTGGAAAAATACATCCTCGTCGGCCAGCGCGTCTGGCATCTGGCCTTCACGCCCGACCAGAAAACGCTGATCACCACGAATGGCAATTCCAACGATATCACCTTCATCG
>NZ_RZQE01000618.1:0-2831 GCF_004022955.1 Mesorhizobium sp. M7A.F.Ca.US.002.01.1.1
ATCAGAAGCCCGTTTTCACGAAGCGTGAGCGACTGTCGTCAGTGACGGCTTCGCCCAGTTCATCCGGGATTATCGATTAACCAAGAGAGTTACAGTTTTGGAAAGCCCGCTGCCGAAAGGTGGCGGGCTTTTTGCTTTCTCCAGGAAACGACAGCCGATTCCGCAAGTCGGCACCGCCAACGTCAATTTCAAGTTCGGCAGACGCAACTGCCTGTGGGACCGCGTGCAGGGCACGGTTAGCGGACCAGTGCCGAAGGCCTGAAGAAAGACAAGGCGGAATGGTTCAAGCCCGGCCTTGTCGGACGGGTGCGAAGAAATGCGTCGCCATGCGAAGCTGCTGGACTGCCCGGAGGAGAAGTAATGCCCGTGGTAAAAAGGCCCCCTGAAGCGCGAGAACAGGCTCTGCACTCGCGATCTAGACCATCAGGCTTAATTGCTGGATTCCTGTTGTGCCGGTAGCGTAATCGGGCTGGGGTGTCCAGCACTGGCCGGCACGGCGTGTCCAACCCCAAATTCGCAACCGTGCCGGTCTGTTGCACAATGGGAATGAATGTCTCGGGCTTCGACTTTGACCCCCCTTCCGCGCAAGAATCGTCTGCATTGCCGCCATCAGCTCTTCGTCCCACCGGTCAGGTTTCCCTAACGGTCGAAGGTAAGCCAGCGCGGGCCCGCCGAGTCGCGTTACCCCGCCACCGCCCGCACACTCTCCCGCTCCACCAGCGGACACTCCAGCTTCGTGATCGGATACCGCCCCCGTCCAGGCGCAGCCGGCGCCTCCAGCTGTTCGATCGCCCATTGGCCCATCGCCATGTGCGGCAGGATCGAGGTGGTCAGCGGCGGGAACAGATGGCGGGCGATTTCCTCGTCGTCGTAGCCGACCACGGAAATGTCTTGCGGAATGTGCAGGCCGGCCTCCTTCAGCGCTTCGTAGCAGCCGATCGCGGTGCGGTCGTTCTGGCAGAAGATGGCGGTGGGCTTATCCCTGAGCGCCAGCAGCTTGACGGTGGCGGCATAGCCGGCGCTGGCCGACCAGTCGCCCTCGACCACCAGCTCGGGATCGAACGGAATGTCGGCCGTGGCGAGCGCGCGGCGGTAGCCCTTCAGCCGGTCCTGTGCCGCCTGCATCCACGGCTCGCCGGTGATGGTGGCGATGCGGCGGTGGCCGTGGCTGATCAAATGGCGGGTCGAGCTCTGGCCGCCGGCGATCTCGCTCGGCACCACGGCAGGGAAGGCGTAGTCCGCCGTGTAGCAGTTGAGCAGGATCACCGGGATGTCGAGGCCGTAGAGATAGTCGGGCGCTGTGATCTCGCGGGTGAAGATGGTCATGTAGATCAGCGCCGAAATGCCCCGCTTGGTGAGCGCTGAAATGGCGCGCGGCTCCATGACGGAATCGCCCAGCGTCTGCGCCACCAGAAGCACGTTGCCGGCATTCCACGAGGCCTGGCGCGCGCCCTCGATGGCGACCACGGCTTCGGGGCTGGTGGCGAGCTGGTCGACGGCAAAGCCGATCACCCCGTCCAGCCCTTCGAAGGCGGGCCCCTCGAAGGCAGGCAATGCCGGGTGAAGCGCCTCGAAAGCGGGCGCGGTGTAGCCAAGCGTCCGTGCGGCCTCGATCACCCGTTCGCGGGTCTGCTGCGACAGCTTGATCCCTGGCGAATTGTTGAGCACGAAGGACACGGTCGCCTGCGAGCAGCCGGCGGCCCTGGCGATATCGATCATGGTGACGCGGCCCTTGGCGCCCTTGGCCGGCGCCTTGCGCCGCCTCGCCGTGTCGCTGGCCCGATCCGTCGTCTCGCTCATGGCAAATCCCAGTCTGGCTGGCCGGTCAGGCCGGCAAGGTGGCGTGACGCCGTCGCTTTATCGGAATAACGTCAGGCTCGTTTATAACTATTAGTATGCCGGAGGTCCATCCGCCACGCATCTCCATACAAGCGAAAGCTCAATTAACAAAAGGCCTGGGCGGCGGCCCAGCCGTGAGGGCGGCACGCCGGCGGGCACACCGCGAAACCGCTGGCATTGGCTCGGAACTAATACTGTTTACTAATACAAAAATGCGCTGTACCGTCAATCGTCGCATCCGGCCGGTCACGTCCGGGGCGGCGGGAGAGTACGAAAAATGGCCCGGTGGCGAGCGGATCCTATCTCCGCAAGCCTTGTCTCGGATATGTGATATGTCAGACAAATCGGACTATTTACGAATGAGGGATGAGTCTCTAAGGTCGCTGTCGTGGCTGGAACGACGCCATTCTTTCGGTGCCGGGAACCCCTTTGAGGAGGAGGGCGTCCACGCTGCAAACGGCAAATCAGGTCAGTGCAAGATCGGCCGGTCCAACGACTGAGCCAAACGGGAGGTTGAACATGAAATCCTTGATACGCAATGCATCCGTAGCCGCGACCGCGCTGCTGCTTGGCCTGTCGGCCACGGCAATCGCGCGCGCCGACGACAAGCCGACGCTGGCCTTCGTCGTCAACGGCGCTTCCGATTTCTGGAAGGCCGCCGAAGCCGGCGTCAAGAAGGCGCAGGGCGAACTGCCCGACTATACGCTCGAGCTCAAATATCCCGAACAGTCCTCGGTCGCCATCCAGCAGCGGCTGATGGACGATCTGGTGACCGCCGGCGTCAAGGGCATCATGGTCTCGGCCGTCGATCCCAAGACCTCGACCGATGGGTTGAACAAGATCGCCTCGGAAACCGCGCTGTTCACCACCGACTCGGACGCCCCGCAGACCAAGCGCGTCGCCTATATCGGCTCGTCCAACGTCGATGCCGGCAAGCAGGCGGCCGAAATCGCCAAGAAGGCGATGCCCAATGGCGGCAAGTGCCTCGGCTT
>NZ_RZQE01000619.1:0-2829 GCF_004022955.1 Mesorhizobium sp. M7A.F.Ca.US.002.01.1.1
GGCTCTAACCGGCGCGCGCGGCGAGCCGATGAAGCAGAGCCCTGGAACCGGAACGGCCCATCTGGCTTGCATTTTTAAACTGAAATCCCGTCGAAGGAGTTTTCTCATGACCGGAACCAAACATCCGAAATGGAAAAAACCGAGCGATGCCGACTTGGCGAACAATCCTGGTATCGGGACTTCCAAGGGAACGATCAAGGAAGGCGAAGAGTTCGAGCTTGAAGGCGAGAACACGGTCGAAGGCGATGTCGAGAACGACACGACCGCTGCTGGCGGGATCGATCCAAGACAAAAGATGCGGACCAACAAATAGCATGCCGTTGGCATCGCTGCGATCAACTTCCCCGGAAGGAGTGAACCATGCCACTTGCCCTCAGCAGCGCCGCCTTTGCCGAAGGCGGACCAATTCCCGAAAGATATACACGAGACGGCAAAAACGTATCGCCGCCGCTGAAATGGTCTGGAGTACCGGACGACGCCAAAAGCCTCGTTCTCGTCGTTCAGGATCCTGATGCGCCGAGCGGAACGTTTGGTCATTGGGCGGTATTCAACATCTCCGCGGAGACAAGGGAACTTCCCGAGGCGGAAAGCGGCAAGCCAGGTCCCGGTGCCCTTAGGCAAGCAACAAATGATTTTGGCAACGCCTATTACGACGGCCCTGAACCCCCGGTCGGACATGGCGTCCACCATTACCATTTCCGGCTGGCCGCGCTCGACACGCCGAGCCTTGCCATTCCGGCCAGCGCAGGCGTCGAGCGCATCTGGCGGGAGGCGCAGAAACACTCGCTCGAGCAGGCAGAACTCATCGGAACCTACGAACGCAATCCGTAAGTTGATGACCGAGGTGGCATTACCCTGCTGCTGCGCGGAACGGTTCTCCTCCTTGCCGGTTGTCTGGGAAAGGAGATGCCGCCATGTTTGGAGATATCATGTGGTTAGTCGTCGTTGCCGGCGGCCCATTGTTGCTGATCGTGCTGTTGGCCTATGCCGTTATCGCACGCCGCCGGCGTGGGCCCGCTGAACGAAGGGAAAGCGACCGGGCGACCGACCGGCTATACCAGGACAAGCGTTGATCCGCATCGCAAGATGTCCGATCGGAAGACATCCAATCGGCAAGACATCCAATCGGCAAGACAGGGGATCGTAAGCCGCAGCGGGCGACGACGATCCCCAACTGGGTCAGCGCATTATCCTTTGCCGCAACCACGCAAAGAACCTGCCGCTGACGGCTGAGCGGACTCGCGTCGCAGCCCAGCGCGCTTTCATGGTTGAGCCGACGTGGCAATCGCAGACGATGTCGTGCAACTGCCAGTCGTTCAGCTCGAAAAAGCGCTTTGCCTCGCCGTATGTATCGTCTTTCAAACCCGATGCGCGCAGCACTGGATCTTCGAAAGCAACCGAAATTGCGGTTCCCTCGCCCCGCATCATTGCACGTGCTTCGGGGTGCAGATGTTCGGTGCCTGCAAACGCGCCAAGGCATCGCTCGGGATTACGCTCCAGCAGTTCAGCCCAGCGCTCTATGCGCTGATTTCGTGTCATTGCGGAATATGCAGCCGACGATTCAATCTTGGCGACGGCATGCAGTTGGTCGAGTGTTTGATGTTTCATGGCCAGCTCCTGTTGAGGCAGCGAAGCGCCCACGCCTTCAAGGGAATTACCGCGCCGTAATGCTTCGACAAGAGCGCCAGGCTGGAGAATTCGACACAACCGGATTGGGCCGGCGGGATCATAAACACACGTGCTGCGTTCATCGGCGGGGGCTGCTTGTGACAAACCGCTGATCCGCGACGGGATGCATCCATGTTCATCCAGCCAATCGACTATTTCCTTGCTGTCTGGTTCGCTCTTGCCGCCACCTCGACGCTCTATGTCGGCTTCGATCAATACCGCAACAATCCCGAACCGCTGGTGATGAAATGGGGTTTCATCCTGGTGACCCTCTATATGGGTCCATTGGGGCTGCTGCTTTATGTGCTTGCAGACAAGGAGCCACGACCGGGCGAGCATGAAGACTTCACCAGGCCGCTGTGGAAGCAAGGCGTCGGTTCGACCATCCACTGCGTTGCCGGCGATGCGACCGGCATCATTCTCGCGGCAGTCATTACGGCAACGCTTGGCCTGCCGATGTGGCTCGACCTCATCGTCGAATATCTGGCGGGTTTCGCCTTCGGCCTGTTCATCTTCCAGTCGCTGTTCATGAAATCGATGATGGGCGGCACCTACTGGGAGAATGTGCGCAAGAGCTTCCTGCCCGAGTTCATCTCGATGAATTTCATGATGGCCGGCATGGCGCCCGTCATGAGCTTCCTGATGATGGGGCGCGACATGCGCGCGATGGAGCCGACCGAGCTCTTGTTCTGGGGCGTGATGTCGATCGGCGTCATTGCCGGCTTCACGCTTGCCTATCCCGCCAATGTCTGGCTGGTCGCTCGCGGACTGAAGCACGGGTTGATGACGCAGCGCCCGCAGGCGGCCGAAATGAGCAGTCGAGAGCCGACCGCCCAGCAACAGCACGCTACGCATCATGCCCGCGCCGGCGATGATCGACGACAAGGCCACGCCAACACATCCCACAAACCCAAACGCAGCGGCCATCAGATGGAGACGGACGCCACGACGCCGCAGATAGCAGCCCTCGGCATGGTCTCGGTGCGGGCGCTGGCGATTGGCATGGCCGCACCGGCGAACTGGCTGAACCTGACGCTTTCAGCACGTGCCGTCGGCGGGGCGATCATGCCGCAAGGCATGATCATGGGCCGCGACACGCCGGCGGAAGCCATGCGTGACATGGCTGCAACCGATCCGCATCGCGTCACGGCATCCTATGGC
>NZ_RZQE01000061.1:0-19553 GCF_004022955.1 Mesorhizobium sp. M7A.F.Ca.US.002.01.1.1
AGACATGGCTCACCACCTATCCGGACCTGAAGGCCATCGGCTGCATCTCCGACAGCCTTTGCCTGGCAGCCGATTCCGTTGCCAGTTCGATGGGAACCCAGCTGCTCTACGGCGGCTATGACGGCGACGCCGAGATGAAGCCGCTGATCGACGACGGCAAGATGGTGATGGACGTGCTGACCGGCGCCTATCGTGTCGGCTACTGGAACATCGCCGTTGCCGCTCGCCTGGCCAACGGCGAAAAGCTGCCGCAGGATCTCTACATGCCGACCTATTTCGTGACCTCGGATGCGACGGCGGCGAAGCTCAAGGCGGATGGCCTCACCTTCGAATACATCAACACCGACAAGGAGGCGGTGGAAGCCAAGAACTATACCGAGCAACTCGGTCCCAAGGTTCCGGCGACCGCCATGACCCTGGCAAAGTAACAGCCTAAAGCGGCTCAAGCGCCGGATGACATGTCATCCGGCGTCCCCTTTTCCTGACGATCGCCGTCGCCGCTTCCGTGGTGACCGCGCATGATGCTCGATAAGAGGACCGACCCATGTTCCAGTCCTGGACCTCTCCGTTACTACGGCGCAACGAACCGGTTCTCATCGCGGTGCTGCTGGTCGCCATCGCCGTCTTCGGCTGGATCGATCCGCGCTTTCTGTCGACCGGCAACCTTGTCAGCATCGCGCAGCAGAGTGCGGTCATCGCCCTCATCTCCTTTGCCATGACGGCCGTGATCATCGCGCGCGGCATCGATATTTCCGTCGGCAGCAACCTCGCCTGTTCCGGCATCGCCGCGGGTCTTGCCTATACGGCAACCGGCTCGGCGAGCCTGAGCCTTCTCGCCGCGATCGGTGGCGGTGCCGCGATAGGTCTGCTCAATGGAGCGCTGATCGGCTTTGCCGGCATCTCTCCCTTCATCGCAACGCTCGCCACCATGGCGTTCGCGCGCGGCCTGGCGCTCAGTCTCTCCGGCGCATCCAGCATCGCGGTCGCCGATCCGGTCCTGCTTTTCGCCGGACGCGAGACAATCGGCCTGCTGCCGGTCTCCGTCATCATCGCCGCCATCTGCCTGGGCCTCTGGTGGTTCGTGCTCAATCGAACGGTATACGGGCGTTGGATCTATGCGATCGGCGGCAATGCGGGGGCGGCGCGGGCCTCTCTGGTTCCCGTCGACCTCGTGCGCATCTCCGTCTACCTGATTGCCGGTGCGACAGCCGGGCTCGGCGCGATCCTCACCATCGGCCGCCTTGGTTCGGCACAGCCGCTTGCCGGCACCGGCCTTGAATTTACAGCCATCACAGCCGCGATCATCGGCGGCACGAAACTCTCCGGCGGCCAGGGCTCGATCTGGGGAACGGCGATCGGGGCGCTGCTGCTGGGCGTCATCAACACCGGCCTGTCCTTCCTGCAGGTGCCGCAGATCCTGATCTATTTCGTGACCGCGAGCCTCATTCTGGTGGCCGTTCTCACCAGCCAGCCGGAGAGTGTCGCCGCCTTGTTCAAGACCGGTGGCCGCAAGTCCACCCCGTCGCCCCGCAACACCGCCGCAACATCGGTCGGCAAACACAGCATCGCCTTGCGCGGGCTTGGCAAGTCTTTTCCGGGCGTCAAGGCACTCGACGGTGTCAGCTTTGCCGTCTCGGCTGGCGAGGTGGTGGGACTTGCCGGCGAGAACGGGGCCGGGAAATCGACACTGGTGAAGTGCATTTCTGGTCTGCATCGCCCGGACGAGGGTGAGATCGTCATCGACGGCAACGCCGTCCAGTTCCACTCCCCCAGCGATGCCAAGGGCATCAGCGTCATCCATCAGCATTTCAGCCTTTCGCCGGACCTGACGGTGGCGGAGAATCTCTTCATCGGCCGCGAACCGCACACCCGCCTGGGATTTCTCGACCGGGCCCGGATGCGGCGCGATGCGAAGGCCATCATGGACGAGCTGTCGCTCGATATCGACATTGCCGCGGAGCTGCGAACGCTTTCCGTCGGGCACCGGCAGATGGTGGAAATTGCCCGTGCCGTTCTGTCCGATGCCTGGTTCTTCATCATGGACGAGCCGACCAGCGCGCTCTCCAACCGCGAGCGCGACCAGCTCTACGACCTGATCGACAGGCTGAGAGCTCGCGGCGCCGGCATCCTCTACATCTCGCACAAGATGGAAGAGATCTTCAGCCAGTGCGACCGCGTCGTCGTTCTGCGTGACGGACGCTTCATCGGCGAGCGCCAGACCAGCCAGACCAGCGAGGCCGAGATCGTCGCCATGATGGTCGGGCGCGATGTCGGCGACATCTTCCCCTATCTCGAAGCGCAAGTCGGCGAAACCGCGGTCGAGATCAGCAACATTTCCGATGGCAAGCTCTTGAAGTCGGCCACGCTCAGCGTGTGCAGGGGCGAAATCGTCGCGCTCGCCGGCCTGATGGGCAGCGGCCGCTCCGAAGTGCTCAGGCTGATTGCCGGCCTCGATCCCATGCATGGCGGCACGCTCAGAATTTTCGGCGGGCAGCAGACCGGCGGCGACACCAAGGCCGCCAATCGCGCCGGCATCGTCTACATACCGGAAGATCGGCATCTGGAAGGCTTCGTCGGCACGATGTCGATCAGGGATAACCTGTCCCTCGCCTGGATTCGCGACAACAGTCACTTCGGCCTGCTCAGACCTCGCCGCATCCTGGCTCTCGCGCGCGATCTCATCGGCTCACTCGGCGTGCGGCCGGCCCAGCCCGACAAGATGACCATCGAACTTTCGGGCGGCAATCAGCAGAAGGTCGTCATCGGCAAATGGCTTGCCACCAAGCCGAAGATCATCCTGTTCGACGAGCCAACGCGCGGCGTCGACGTCGGCGCTAAGTCCGAACTCCATCACCTGATCGCAAGATTGAAGGCCGAAGGCGCGGCGATCCTCATGGTGTCGAGCGAGTTGCCCGAGGTTCTCGGCGTGGCCGACCGCATCGTCGTCATGCGCGAAGGCCACTCTGTCGGCACGCTGGCGCGTGGGGCGACGGAAGAAGACGTAATGACGCTGGCCTTTGGTGATCGCACGATCACACCACCAGCCTGCTCACCCCGGCCAGCATCCAACCTTGCACCATGCCTGTGAGGAGAAACCCTTTGAGCAAGTTGAAGATCGCCATCGTCGGTGCCGGCTACATGGGCCTCCTGCATGCGCAGGTGGTTGCCGCCAGCCCTGTCGCGGAACTGTCGGCATTCGTTGATCCGAACGCTGCCTCGGGAAGCAAGGCCGCGTCCGATTTCGGCGTCCGGCATTTCACCGATGCCGCCGCCGCGCTGACTGCCAATGCCGTCGACGCCTACATAGTGGCGGCACCCGATACGCTGCATGAAGACGTCTGCCGCACTCTGCTCGATGCCGGCAAGCCGGTGCTGCTCGAAAAACCGATGGCTCATGATCTTTCCGCTGCCAAGGCGATTGCGAAAGCGGCGGAGAGAAACGGCGCGCGTCTGTTGGTCGGCCACATCCTGCGGTTCGACCCGCGCTATTGCGAAGCCGCGGCAGCGGTGAAATCCGGGCGGATCGGCGAGCCGATCCACGGCAGCAGCGGCCGGTTCACCAATCGCGAAGTCGGTCTTCGCATGAACGGAAATTCGAGCGTCTGCTTCTACCTCGGCGTGCATGACGTGGATGCGCTGCAATGGATCTCGGGTTCGGACATCATCGCCGTCTACTCCCGTCCGGTCGCCAAGCTCATGCCTTCGCTCGGGGTTCGATCCGAAGATGCGATCTTCTCCACCGTCGAGCTGTCGAACGGAATGAGCGGACAGCTCTACTTCGGCTGGACGCTGCCACCGACCATTCCGACCGGCATCTGGGCACGCACGGAAATCATCGGCACCGAAGGCATGATCGATCTCGACGTGCGCGACCACGGTCTACGTATCCTATCGCATGGACAGTGGTCGCAGCCCGACGCCTTGCACTGGCCGACCGTCAATGGCCGCATCACGGGGGATCTCTTCGAGGAGGTCCACCATTTCATTTCCGCGGTTCGCGACGAAACCCCTTTCGTGATGCCGCTCGACGACGCCCTGCGCGCCGTCGCCGTCAATGATGCAATCCTGCGCAGCGTCAAATCAGGCCTGCGCGAACCGGTCGAAGATTGGCACATCCGATGAGAGAACCCTCATGACCCGCCAACAGAACATTTGGTGCAGGCGCTTTCTCGACCTCTCGCCGTTGATCCTGCTGGTCATCCTGCTGGCGATCTTCGCGCTCATCGACGCCCGCATCGTTTCAACCGCCAGCCTCATCAACATCGTCGCCCAGGCGACCCCGATCGCCATACTGGCGCTTGGCGCCCTGATCGTTCTGCTGACGGCAGGCATCGACCTGTCCGCCGGCGTCGGCGTCGCCTTCTGTGCCGTCTTCATCGCCAGCCTGATCGACGGCGGCGCCAGCCTGCCGCTTGCCTTGCTCGTCGGCTTTGCCGTGATGGTGGTGATCGGCCTCGCGAACGGCGCCGTTATCGCACTGTTGAAGATACCGCCCTTCGTGACGACATTGGCCACAATGGTCGCGCTGCAGGGCGCAACGCTTGCCGTTGCCTCCAAAGGCGTCCTGATGCTGAAGGATCCGACGCTTCGCGCGGTCGGCATCGAACGCAGCTTCGGCATTCCCAATGTCATTTTCGCAACGCTGCTGATCGTCGCCGTAGCAGCAATCCTGATGCGGCACAGCCGTTTCGGGCTGCGTACCTATGCGCTCGGGTCGGATGCCGGAGCCGCGGAACTTGCCGGCATCCCGGTGACGAAACACACGATCCTCGTCTATTGCGCCTCCAGTATCTTCGTCTTCCTGACAGCCGTGATCATGATCAGCCGGGTGCCGGTCGTGACGCCCAACATCGGCGGGACCTCGCTGCTTCTGGACGCGATCGCCGCGGCCGTACTTGGCGGCACCAGTATTTTCGGCGGCAGGGGAACGGTGTGGGGCGCGGTCGTCGGCGCGCTGATCGTCAGCCTGCTGACGACGGCGCTTCGGGTGTTCGGCACGGACCCGTCCAGCCTCGAACTCTACAAGGGAGCAATCATCATGGTCGCTCTCCTGGCCGATTCCGGCATGACCTACGCCAAGGCCCGGCTTGTCGAGGCAGCACGATGAACGAGCCAGCTCCGGCCTTGCCGATCCCGCCTGGATCCAGCTTTGCGCTGATGACCTCCCCGGATACGGAAAGACACGCGACAGCCGGCGTGCATAAACCCGTCGTCATTCTACCGCTCGGCGCTGTCGAGCAACATGGCCCGCATCTGCCGCTCGGCGTCGATTGCTGGCTTGCGGAAGCGGTTGCGCTCGCCGCGGCGGAAGGACAGGCCTCCATCCGTGTCGCCGAACCTTTCGCCTATGGCTCGTCCGAGCATCATCGCTCCTTCTCCGGCACCATGAGCCTCAGCCCGCAGATCTTCATCGCCGTTCTCGTCGATCTCTGCACCTGCCTTGCCGAAGACGGCTTCCTGCCGGTCATGCTGAACGGCCATGGCGGAAACCGCGCCGCCATCCAGGTGGCGATCACCACCCTTGGCAAGCGTGGCATCGTCACCGCGGGTTTCTCGTATTTCGATCTCATCGCCGACGTGGCGGCGCAGGCCCTGCCCGATGCCGCCACAGGCACCGGTCACGCTTGCGCGCTTGAAACGTCGTTGATGATGCATGTGCTTGGCGACAGCGTTCGCCGCGATCTCATCCCGCCAGGCGGCACTCCGCCATCCTGGCCGGATCCTCACCTTTACGCCGCGCCGGCCGTCACCGTCTGGCGCCGTTTCGAAGCCATCCGCGACAACGGCGTCATCGGCACGCCATCGCAGGCAAGCGCGGAGGCCGGCAGCAGACTTTTCATCGCAGCCGTGGAACGCAGCCGCGCCGCCATTTTGAACATCCAATCCGAATTCGGCCAAAGGAACGCATGATGACAGTCCATTTCAAATCTTCTCTCGAAGGCCCCAACCTGCGTGGCATGGCGATCGTCTCGGAGCCGGAAGCAGCCGCCCGCATCGGCATCAACCGCATCGGCGGCGAGTGGATTGCCGGCAGCTCGGGCAAATTCCTGAAAATCGATAGTCCTTCGACGGGCGAGCATCTCGGCTATCTCTCCCTTTCCACCCGCGCCGATGTCGGTCGCGCGGTGAAAGCCGCCGAAGGCGCACGCGAGACCATGCGCAAGATGGGAACCTTCGCACGCGCTCAATTGTGCATGCGCATCGCCGACGCGATCGACAGGCGCGCCGAAGAGCTTGCCCACCTGCTCTGCCTGGAACAGGGTAAGCCCTTCCACAGCGAGGCAAAGGCCGAAGCATCGGCGGCAGCTCTCGGTTTCCGCAATGCGGCAGAGCAGATGAAGTGGCTGGAGACGGCGGCGTTTCCCCTGGCCGATGCCAACAAGCGCGCCTTCAGCTTCCTGCAGCCGAAGGGCATCTTTGCCATCATCACGCCGTGGAATTTCCCGCTCGCCCTGCCCTGCCTCTACTATCTCGGACCGGCCGTCGCAACGGGCAACACCGTTGTCTGGGTGCCGGCGCCGACGACATCGCTGATTGCCACGGCACTTGTCGAATGCTTCATCGAGGCGGGCTTGCCGGACGGCGCCATCAATCTCGTTCTGGGAGATGGTGCGGAGGTGGGCGACGAGGCCGTCGTTCATCCGGGCACCCATGCCATCGGCTTCACCGGCAGTTCCGCCACCGGCGCGTTGATCGCCCGGCGTGGCGCGGGCAAGCCGCTTCTGCTCGAAATGGGCGGCAACGGTCCGACCATCGTGCTAGCCGATGCCGATATCGACATGGCCGCCGCCCAGGTGGGGGCCGGCTGCTTTGCCAATGCCGGGCAGATCTGCACGGCCACCGAACGTGTGCTGGTGCATAAATCCATCCATGACCAGTTTATCGAAGGTCTGGTGAAAGCGGCCGCGAAGGTGAAAATGGGCGACCCTTTCGATCCCGCGACGACGATGGGGCCGATCAACAATGCGGTCGCCGTCGACAAGGTGCTCAGCCACATTGCGGACGCCCGCGCTCGTGGCGCCGAGATCGTCACCGGCGGCAATGTGGCGTCGGGTTTTGCTACCAATCTCTATTTCGAGCCGTCGATCGTCACAGGACTGACCCGGGAAAGCCTGCTCAACGTCGAGGAATCCTTCGGGCCGGTTGCACCCGTCCTGACCTTCGAGACCGACGAGGAGGCGATGGAACTTGCGGCGTCCAGCCCCTACGGCCTGTCGGCCGCGGTCTTCACCAGCACCATCAAGAACGCCTTTGCCTTTGCTGAAAGCCTGAGGGTCGGTATCGTCAACATCAACGAGATGAGCTGCTATTGGGAGCCGCATATTCCTGCCGGCGGCGCCGCCGGGACGCAGAGCGGCCTCGGCCGCACCGGGGGTCGGCACACGCTGATGGAAATGTGCGACCTGAAGACGATTACCGTGGACGTCACTCGCTGACATTCAAGGCCCGCGCCTTTTGCGCGGGCCTCCCGTGCGACCGTATGCCGTTCGGCAGCGAGCTGTCAGATGGACCGGCGCAGGCTGTCGGCCATTTTCTCGCCAATCATGATCGAGGTCAGGTTGGTGTTTGCCTGGCAATCGAGCGGCATGATCGACGCATCGATAACCCGCAGCCCTTCAAAACCGTAGACCCGGCATTCCGGATCGACCACGGCCTCACCGGGCCTACCCATGCAACAGCCGCCGATCCCATGCTGCGCATCGGAAGACTGCGCCAGCAGGAAATTGTCGACCTCCTCGTCGCTTGCCGTTTCGAGCCATGACAAAGGCAGATCGGAATCCCCCAGCAGGACGCGCTCGGCGATCGCCTGGATCGGCGCCTGCCGGGCAATCTCGCCAAGGTGGCGATAGGCGATACGCATGCGCTGAAGATCCATTGGATCGTCCAGCATGTTCTCTTCCACGATCGGCTGGTCGAAGGGATTGGCGGAACGCAACTGCACGGTGCCCCGGCTCTTGGCCTCCATCAGGATCAGATTGACCATGGCCTCGCCGAACTGGGCGCTGTCGGACTCCACGCCGATACCGCCATGGTTCATGGCGACGTAGAGGATGTCGTCGCGCTCGGCACCCGGCACACCGGAACTCATCCGCACACAGCAGTTGGTATGCCGCGCGTCGACATCGGTCGCCTTGAATTCCGGCTTCAGCTTCAGTTCGATGCGGCAATAAGGATGGTCGAAGAAACCTTCGCCGACCGGCAGATCGGCAAGCACCTCGATGTCCTTTCGATTCAAGAGAGCCGCCGGACCGATGCCCGAGCGCTGCAGGATGACTGGAGAGTGGATGGCGCCGGCCGAGACGATGACCAGCGGCGCCTCGAATTTGCGAACCTGACCGGCCACGATGGCCAAAACGCCGATCGCTTTCTTGCCATCGAAAAGCACCTTGTCCACCGTCGCCTGCCCGATGATGGTGAGGTTCGGCCGGTCGCGGGCAGCTTCCAGATAGCCGTCATTGACCGACACGCGCTTGCCGGCTCGACTGTTGATGGGATAGGTGCAAGCCCCTTCGGCATCCGGAGCATTGAGATCGTCATGCCAGGGATGGCCGAGGGCCATCGCGCTTTGGCGCATGGCCTTGTCGACGCTTCCCCAGCTTTCGACAGGCGCGCGGTAGATCGGAATCGGGCCATCGCTGCCGTGAAAATTAGCCGCGATCGGGTCATCCTCCAGCCGGCAGAAGAAGGGCAGCACGTCGGCTCCCGACCAGCCCTTGCATCCGATTTCCTCCCAGCGGTCGAAGGCATGGAGCACGCCGCGAATGGCAATCTGCCCATTGACGGCCGTCGAACCGCCAAGCCCCTTGCCGCGCCAGTAGACCCGGTGTTCCTGCCGCTTGGTGCGGCGAGCCATCAGGTCGGGGTACATATACTGTTGCTGAAAATGATCGGGAAGCAGCAGGTTGAAGGGATTTGGACTCGCCATCTCGGCAGGTTGCTCGCCGCTCCGGAAGTCCGGCCCCGCTTCCAGCAAAAGCACGTTCGTGCCCGCATCTTCGGTGAGCCGGGCGGCAAGGACAGCCCCGGCTGCGCCGGCTCCGACAACGATGACATCAAAGGGCATGCCGCACTCCCTACATCCGACCAATGCACGGCTCACTCGACCGCGACATCATCTTTGATTTCATTGTGCACGATCATCTGCTGGCATTCAGGCTCGGCGACGGACGCCGGAACCGACCACCTTAGCCGCCGTTGCACGACAGCAAGATCATCATGATTTGTTTTATATGTAAATATGATTTCGTATATGAACCCCTCGGAAGTATCTCTTTTCACCATCTACTCCATACGGCGCGACGAACCCCGGTGCTTTCCGTCCCCCCTGCCGGCGGTTCTCACACCGTCATCGTCCATCGCCTTTTGATGTCGATCGGCCCTCGATAAAAGCGGTGTTCGACGCGCTGCCCTTCCACGTCGCCCCCAGGGAACAACTGCTTCCATGGAAAGTTAGTCCATGGCTACACCGCCGGTGAGCTTTCACGACGATCCAAGGGAGACAAATCATGGCGACTGCAAAAAGAGCGACGACCAAGGGACTGGAGGCTTTGTTCCTCGATGGGCTGAAGGACATCTACTACGCTGAAAAGAAGATACTCAAGGCCTTGCCGAAGATGGCAAAGGGCGCCGAATCCGAGGAGGTGGCTGCGGCCTTCGAGAAACATCGCATGGAAACCGAAGGCCAGGTTGATCGGCTCGAGCAAGTGTTCGAACTTATGGACAAACCGGCTCGCGGCAAAACCTGTCCGGCGATCGACGGCATTCTTGAGGAAGGGTCGGAAATTCTCGACGAATACAAGGGCGACCCAGCCCTGGATGCTGGGCTGGTCGGCGCGGCACAGGCCGTCGAACATTATGAAATCGCGCGCTACGGCACGTTGGTCGCGTGGGCTGAACAGCTTGGCAAGAGCGACGTCGTCAAGCTCCTCAACGAGACATTGAAAGAGGAGGTCGCGACGGACGAAGCGCTTTCCGGGCTGGGCGAAGGCGGTGTCAATGAGCGCGCCCTGGAGCAAGCTGCCTGACTGGGCGTCCTGACTGAAGTCGCCCCGGCAAAGTCGCCGGGGCGACTTTCGCGACTCCAACCGCAGCGTCGTCGATAGCACCTCTTTCAGATGCAATCAGACCCACCCCGATACTTCGGGGTGGGTCTGCTGAAATCACCCGCGATCAGCGGTTTTTGTGACTTTGTTCGCCAGCTTTCACGTGCTGTTCGTGGGTTCCACCACGCATGCCGGATCCATCGCCCTGCTGCCGTTGACCACCACCAGCGGCCTGCTGTTGCTGACGGTTTTTATTGTCGGCATTCTTGTGGCTCTGCTGGCCTGCCTTCACATGCTGTTCGTGGCTACCACCTTGATTGGGCATTCTTCTTCTCCTTCACAATGCACGAGGCGACAACCGCCTCGATTGCCTAAGAAGAGTCAGGCGCGAACGTTCCCTTACGTAACATTTTGTGAAGACCCTCAGACAAGCCGGGCGTTCGAAGGAGCTTGAGATGGATGCCGACCCGGAGAGCGTTGCGCCAACCTCGGGAGTAAGGTGCGTTGCACTGTCCCGCTGAATTGAAATGGGTGGTCTCGAAAGCTTGCTGGATAGCGAGATGCGCACCTTGCCACGCCGTTTATGCATTTGCGCGGAACGGTGGTGCTGTTCGCGTAGGCCGCATTGGGAGTCATCAGAGGTGCCATGAGAACCGCGATTGTCGAGATGGCGGTGAATGTTTTCGTCAAGCTGCGTAGCATGATCGAATTCCATCCTTGGATTCAGTTGAGGTTCAGGTTCGACCGCTCAGCCTTTTGCGGATGTCAGTCTGGCGTTGCGGCTGTGATGTTGGGCAACTCAGCGTAATTCAGCGTGAAATAACGATCATCGTTCCCCGGTGTCTTCGCATGATCGTCGAGAGATGATTTCCGGTCTTCGCGGTCCGTGCATCCGGATGGCTGTCAATGGAGGCTCGGCAGGCGACCCGCTTAGACAATGTCGTCGGCCAGGGCTGCAAGGCCCCGCCGACACAGAAGCTCGCCGCGGGATAAGGCTGGCCGAGGCAATTGAGAGAAGTAGATCAACCGTCACCTTGCAGGGACCGCCAATGCGATCTGCCTGTTAGCCTGGACGGACCCATTCCAGCGCAATTCACGTTGAGATCACGCGGAGCACTGCAAAGCATGCGTCATAAGGGAGGAACCCGACATGACGCTCAACATCAATAAGCCGCTGCGTGTAGCCCCAGTCGAGATTTCAGCTCGCGAAACAGCCTCATCCTTCACGGTCCGGTCTCCGCGCCTCCTTGCTTGGCGCAGCGCGTTAACGGCACGGATGTCTGGCCCTGGGGGAGCCTACAATGTCGGCAACCTCATTGGTCTTTGTCAGGGGATTACGGCGCAGATTCTCGTATCCGGCGATCTGAACCAACTCCTCTGGACAGGCGCGCCGGCCGCCATCAGCCATTATTTGACCGGCAATTTCGCTGCGATCGCAATGACCTCGGCGACGGCGATCTTCTTCGCCAGCGGCGAGATCTACCATCGCGCCTGGAACGGGCGTCTCAAGCCTAGGGAAAATCTCAACCGCCTGGGTGATTTCCTGTCCGGCGTTGGTGCCGTTTGCCTTGGCCTGGCCCTGTTTGAACTTGGCCATCCGTTGCTGGCGTTGACATCGGGCCTGCTTCATTCCGTTGGAAAATTCGGCAGTGCTTGCCACCGACCCGGTGTCCGGATCCTCAACTTGTCGGAATACGGCCCCGACCCGTTTCGCGTCATGGTCCTTCTCAGCCGGCTGCCGGCCCTCATCGCCGCCGGGACAGAACTCTGTGCATCGCTGTTCAAATTCGAAGTCGAACAGCCACAGCATTGGTCTACGCCCGCCAGCCTTCTCGTTTGTTACCTGCTCTGGTCCTGGGCTGACCTGCTTCTGTTCCGATCGAGCCAACCTCGCGCAGCCCGCGATCATTCCGCCGGCTGATCAAGCTTCGCTATTCCAACCTCATTTGGAGAGACACCATGTTTGGATCATCATCCGACAATTCCGCAGAACAGATCGGCCGCTCCTATCCCTTGCAGCGACGCATCGGCACGATCTGCGTTTTCGGCGGCGCCATGCTTGGCAACGATCCCGACCACGCCCGTTGCGCCACCATCCTTGGCGAGACGATAGCCGCAGCAGGTATTCGCCTGGTCTATGGCGGTGGCTGTGATGGCCTGATGGGCCAGGTGGCTATTGCCGCAGCAGAAGGGGGTGGAACCGTGATCGCGATCACCCCGCAGTTCCTGATCGAGCGGATGAGAATGCTATTATCGGGATGCCAGACGATTTCAGTTCCCGACATGAGTATCCGCAAACAGCTCATGTTTGACTACGCGGATGCATTTGTAGCCTTGCCTGGCGGCATCGGAACCGTTGAGGAACTGACCGAGGTCATGACGCTTCGCAAGCTGGAAAGGCACTGCAAGCCGCTGGTCCTGGCGAATTTCAAAGGCTTCTGGTCACCACTTCTCGGCGTCTTCGAGAGCATGTCTGAGGCTGGCTTCATGAACTCGTCAACCCGATGCACGCAAATGGTTTCGGCAACCCCGGAGGCCATCCTTCCGCTTCTTCAGCGCAGCGTCAGTTTCGAGCAGAACGAACCGCCAAAGCCCGTCCTGCTGCCCACCATCCCCGTCTTGCGCAGATCACATATATCGAGTGCTGGCCCCGGATAGATCGCGAACCAAAAGACGCGTTCTTCCGCGCAACACCAGCCACCTCGACAATGACGGGGTCCGTCGGCCCCGATCATCGCTTTCAAACCCGATCACAAACCGTTGGAGCCATTGCCCGCTGTGGTGATGCGATCAATCATGTCCAGATTCAAGGCAAATTCCTTGCTAATGCTTGCTGCGCTCATTTGGGGAGTGGGCAATGTGTCCCACAAGACCATACTGGCCCACCTCGATCCCATGGCGGTTGTTTTCCTGACCAGCGTGATCGCCGGACTGGTGACGTTGCCATTCGCGGTGCGGGAGCGCGACCCCGAAACCAACACCGGCTGGTTTCCAAGTGTGGCGAGAGTGGTTCTACTTTTTGCCCTCGGCTGTGTGGTCCAGCAATTGTCCTATGTCAGCACGACGGTGACGAACTCGAGCCTCCTTATCAGCGCTTCCACTGTTATCACGCCGATCGCCGCGTGGCTGATCATGAGGGAGCGTCCAAGTGCACTGATCCTATTCGTCGCAATTCTGACGGTCGTGGGATCGGCTCTCCTGGCGGGCGGCTTCAATGGTTCGGCAACCGCCGGCGACGCTTTCGCCGTCCTGACTGCAATCTGTTTTGCAGTGTGGACGGTCGAACTCGGGCGGCATGTGCAGGCACATGGCCATCCCTTCGCGACGGCGGCCGCACAGTTCATCGGGACGGCCGTTGCCACGCTACCTTTCGCCCTGCAGGGCACAATGACATTTCAGGCAATTATGGCAGCATGGCCAGAACTCATCATGCTTGGTGTGTTCTCGACCGCTGTCGGCTTTTGCCTGCAGACTTCTGCACAGCGCTACACCACTTCGTCCCATGCGGCGGTGATTTGCAGCGGAGAGGGTGTGTTCGCCGCCATTTCCGCTGCCGCTCTGCTTGGTGAACGGCTTTCGCCCGACGGGCTTCTGGGTGCGTGCGTCATTCTGTCCTGTGTGCTGTTCACCGCCGTCTCGGCGGGCCCGAAGCTCGATCCGTCAGTGTCATGATCGCCTCGGCAATGTCGTTCTGCTCTGGGGCCGCGCCATTCAAACCACCGACGGGCAAGTCTGTTTCTACTCTCGGATTCATGCCAAGCTACTCGCCTGGCCGCATTCATCCTTCTGGAAAACGAGGTCTACTTCGATGCTCCACGGCGAAACGTCCTCCTTCGAAGCCGCTAACGTGCCGAACCGGTCAAACCAGCATTCAGACGACGGCCTCAACGACAAGCCGACCTTGCGAGGCATCAGGCTCTTCCCGTCCCTGGCAGACATGCCGATCGCCTTGTTTGACGCAACCGAAGACGAGAGCGCCATCGACCGCACCAAGGCAGGCTTGCTGGACATCACGGCGGAAATGGTCGGCCCGACCGATGGACTTGAAGGCAGCGATCTCAGCCCTACGCCAGCCGGTTTTACCTATTTCGGCCAATTCGTGTTCCATGACATCGTCTTCAGCCAAATATTCGGATTGCCCAAGCCGACAGGCAAAACCCATCATTTGAAGAACGCGTCCTCGCAAAGCCTTGACCTTTCGGGGCTCTATGGGCGGGGGCCAATCGTCGACGCCCATCTCTACGATGTTGCGGATGGGGCGGACCTGTCGGCCTGCCGCTTTCCGATCGGCTTGCCTTGCATGAAAGACAGTATGCTTCCAGTCGACGGTAAGACCATGCAGGGCCGTGATTTGCCGCGCATCGACTTCTCGGGCAAGTTTATCAGTGTCGAGGGTCGACGATCGCCTTATCGGCCCTTGGTGGCGGATCCGCGAAACGACGACAATCTTGTCCTGTCGCAACTGCTCTGCACACTCATGGGCATCCACAACAGGATCGTGGATCTACTGCTTGGCATCGGCACCGACCCAGCAGAAGCTTACAAGCGTGCCAGGATCTATCTGACCTCGGTTTACCGCACTGTGATCATCAACGACTATCTGAGAAAAGTTCTGGCTCCGGAAATATGGGACCATTTTTTCGCCAGTGACGATTTTCTTGGCGCCGGAGTCTCGGCACTTGAGACTTTCAATGCGCTGCCTTTGGAATTCACCTTCGGTGCGTCGCGCTTTGCCCACGCCATGGTCCGGCAGTTCTATGTCGTGAACGACAGGTCGGTCGAAGAACCAGCCAATCTGCGCAAAATGCTGTCCTTTTCCAGCCTGCGCCCGGGTGGGGAGATTCCAATACCCGAGAACTGGATTGTCGACTGGAACCGGTTTGCCTCAGCCGACACCCCGTCGAAAGCTCAAAGTGCCCGGCGCATAGGACCATTCCTGTCGAAAGAACTGACGATTGCCGGCCTGAGTGCGGAATTGAACGGCACAGTCCGGCCGGTTGCCTTCATGGATTGCTGGCGCTGTTACGACCTTGGTTTGCCATCCGGGCAGGACGTGGCCGGTGCGGTGAAGACCGCCCTGGGCGACAACAATATCGATGTGCCGGTCCTGACGGGCAATGACATGCTTCCCACGGCCGCCTGCGCCAAACGTTACGTCTACAACGCCGGCCGACTTCGGGCCGCTTTGCAACGGTACCCGGAGTTCCTGAGGCAAACACCTCTCTCCTACTATATCATCCAGGAGGCGTCCGTTCTTGGTAATGACGGCAGCCATCTTGGCCCAGTTGGCTCCTATGTGGTGGCCGCCACGATCGCATCCGCACTGTTCAAGGCTGCCGATACGGATATCACCTCTCGCAGGCTCATTCCGGACGTAGAGCCAAAAACGCTGGCAGGACTGCTCGATCTCAATGATACTGCGAAGGTATCGGATGAAGTGCTTGGCGGCCTGCTCGGCAGTCAGGGTTTTCAATAGCGCTGATAACGGCAGCGCTACAGTGCTCAATCTGGTTTAGCGGGGGAAGTGGACATGGTGAAGTTCAAAGATGTGCAGTTCGAGGCGCTTGGCGAATTCATCCGAGACCTGATCAAGGATCCGGCCAAGCAAGCGATCTTCAGAAGTGGAGATCAGGAGGCGATGAAGGACCTGCTGCGTGGGTTCATGACGCCCAGGGACAAAACCTGGGAGGAGATCACCATCCAACCATACTTCGACCAAGACCTGATCGTGAACATCGCCTTTCCCTTCACCGGCGACGTCGAGCAAACGATCGCCACCATTGCGCCGGCGGATGGACCCGGTGAGGACTATACATTTCCCGATCACTACAATCTCGACCCGAACGCCGGCCCGCCCGATCAAATAAAGAAAAACCGTTTGAGCGCATATCATAAGCGCCTCGGCGACTACGTGATGTCACGCTGCAAGTGAAACCCGGCGCAATTGCGAGCAACGGTTCGGCCGTGTCAGCCCGACTGGGCTGCCAATTCGATGCCACGGGCCAGCTTCTCCTGATCGACTGGTAACCGGATCGGAAAAGCGGTCTTGAACCACTCCACGGCGACAGCGCGGTCAAGCCTACCCGGCCCTTGCCACGCCGCCGTTAGGTTGCGTAGAAAACGTCTGAACTCATCCCCGGCCTCGCGGTTGCGTTTCAGCAACGCAAGTGCCGCCGCCGACCAGCCGTGGATGTCGGCGAACAGTTGATCGCTCTTGACCGCAGCGGCCACGCACCCCTCCAGATCATTGGCGAGAAAGGCAATGGTCGCCTGGTAGCCATGATAGTGAGCGTCGGGCATGGGATTGAGGTCGAAACTGCGCTTCGAAAGCTCCGATGCCCGTTGATGATCACCCATGAAGGAGCTGGCCAGCGCGTAGGCAATCAACGTCGCGGGGTTCCCGGCATTTTGCTCATGTGCAAGGCTGAAGTGAAAATCGGCCAGCTCCCAGCGTCGCGCCAGAAGGTGGCTCCAGGCCAGATTTACCTGGTTGCGGTGGTCGAATGGGTCGAGCAGGACCGAACGCTTGGCCAGTTCGAATGCGCGCTTTAGATCCTGCTCGATCGACGATGCACCCGGAACGACGATCCAACGCGAGTTGAGCACCGCAGCGAGGCTGGAATAGGCGCAGGACAGATCGGGATCAAGCCGGATGGCTTCCTCGTAGCGGGCGATGGCAGCTTCTTCGGTGTCCTTTCGCCACATGATCGAAAGCCGCTGTCCGTCCAGCCAGCAATCATAGGCCGAGAAATGGTTCGGGGAAGCTTGCGATATGCGATGCAGCCTGGCACTGGACAAGGCAATCTGCAGGCGCGCGGAAAAGCGTGCGCAAACTTCATTGAAGGCCGAGCGCCAGGAAGACGGATCCGACGGAACGGTGAGAACGAAGGCTTCTCCTTCTTGCAGGAAGTCATAGCAGGTAATTTGGAACACTGCTGGTCCATCCGTGTCGATCAGACGGATGAGGACGCCGATATCCACGTGTTCGCCTGCCGCCTGATGCATCTGATCCAGTGAGAATTCACCGGCTTGCAACTCCGTTGACACGGCTGTCCAATGCCTAAATCGGGAAATCGAAGCCAGAAGCTCTGTCGCCAAGGCAAATTGCAGGTGCTCGTTCTCTGCTTCGCGCCTGGCAATGATGATGGCGATTGTCGGCTTCCCTGGGATGCGGCTGTCGTGATCGCCTTGCGCAAGGTCGGGGTCAGCCGCCCGCTTTTCACCGTCGTTGCCCGGCTTGAGCGCCTCTAGAAGGTGGAGGATTTCTGCCGGTGGTCGCAGATCCATGTCCGCTTTGAGTTCGGCCGCGTAGCGGTCGAAGAACGCTAGGGCGCGGGCATAACCGCTTTCCTCACAGACCCTCCGAATGGTCTCCACCACGGCATCGTCGAAAAACGGATCAAGTTGCAGGATGCACGCAGCGATGGATTTGCGCTGTCTCGGGTCTGTCTCGGCCGCCAGCCAGGCTGCGAGCCGTGTCACCAGCCTGTCGGTTATCATCGTCGACTGCATTCTCAGCCAGTTGTCGAAGACAGGATCGCAATCGTCCAACCCGGCGCAAAGTCCATCCCTGGCTTTGGCCAGCAGGAGCAGCGCACCGTCATAATTGCGGTCGTCGAGCGCACGTTCAAGCTCATCGATGTCGGAACGGATTGCAGTCGGATCGATTCCCAGGACGAGCTTGTCGACCGCGAGGTAATTAAGCCTGGTCTCGCTTGCCAGGCGTCGGAGATCCTTTATACACTGGCGCAGTGATCCGCGCGCATGCTCCTCGTCCTGCTCGCTCCAAAGCAATGCCGCCAGTCGCCCGCGCGTCTCGCGTGACCTGCCGCTCAGTAACAGATAGGCGAGAATCGCGCAGGCCTTCCGCTTGCCCAACGAGAACGTCTCCGAGCCCTTGCGAAGCTCGAAACCGCCGATTAGCCTAATCGCCAGACCGTCTGTGGAAATTGTCAACTCCGCCGGCTATCGTCTCGGTCGCCAACGGGCGCCCACCGCTTACCCTACGTAAACAGCAGAAGCCAAGATATTGAAAGAGCCAACATGCTGTTGCGCGGGTCGCATTGGATAACGCTTGCTCTGCTGATGCATCACGACCGGCCGATGACGGTGAACCAAGACGACCCGACCTGGGACCGCCAGTCGAGTGAAGATGATTTGGATGTTTTGGAGAATCTGGCTGCGACCCTTGTCGCTGCGCCCGAGAATGGGCTGCCCCTTTTGCACTTCGCGACACGCTACGACATTGGCGTTGAAGTGTTCGATGTTCCGGGTGGATTCCTGGCTATGTCCAACATTGCTCCATTCGAAGGGAATGAGAAACGATTCACAGCAAGTGGCAAAGGCTTTGATGCCGGCACGGCCGTGCTGTCTTGCCTCGGAGAGGCCGCGGAGATTTCCAGCTGGGCCTGCAGAGCCGAAGACATCACGGCGTCAGCACGCATCGGCTCTCCAGGCGATGGAATGAGGATCGATGCGATTCAGGTGTTGGGCTTTTCGCTGGAACAGATCCGACATCGCGATCGGCTCAACAGAGTGTGGCGTGGCTGGGACAGTATCCCTTCAACGGATCATCTGAACAATCCCCAGCTATGGGCGTCCGTTCGCAGCTTCCATGACGATAGGGTCGCGCTTTGTCCGGCGTTTCTCTGCTATGGCCGCTTTGGTGACGTCGCATATGGCGATTGCAGCTTGAACGTCGACACCAATGGTTGCGCCGCTGGCACAACGCGGGCCGATGCAAGAACCCGCGCCTTGCTTGAACTCGTCGAACGAGACGCCACAGGGATATGGTGGCACCGAGGCTCCCTGAGAAAGCGGCTGGATATCGCGCGGCTTGATGACCAAGGCTTGGCGTCTCACATCCAGCAGCATCGCCAAGAAACGGGACGCAGGCTCTGGCTTCTCGATATCTCGTCCTTCCGCACGGCCATCGTGACGGCGGCGATCAGCTGCGAAGACAGTGGCGAGCATATGGCGGTGGGTTTCGGGTGCAGCTTCGATATGGTTGCTGCCGCCCGGTCCGCGTTTTTGGAATTGATACAATCCGAAGCTGCGATGCAGGCCCATGCCGAAAGGGCAGAACGGCCCCGTAATAAAACGATGAGCGATGACGATCGTCGGATGACCCGCTGGAAGCGTTTCGCTGACGTGCGCAACTTTCGTTTCGCCATCGGCAAGCCTGCCGACGGCCTGGAAAGCGCTGGCGAAAGCAACGTCACCGACCTGCTGAATGAAATCGGCGAAGTTTGTGGTTCGCAGGTCTGGTTCGCCGATCTTTCGCGATCCGAGATTGGTATCCCCGTTGCAAAGGCGATCTGCGAGGGATTATCCCATTTCAAAGCGCGCTGGGGCTGCCACCGAAACGCCGCACCTTCCATCGCAAGTGATTCGAGCAAAACAGCAGGCCGCCTCTCGCAGGCCAGAAAACTTTTGATCTAATTGTTACAGGCAATGACGACACGGTCACGTTGGAGACCCGCCGCCGGTTACAGGACGCTGATGAGGAAG